>NZ_CANLRP010000073.1 GCF_947493425.1 uncultured Microscilla sp.
ATCATTGTAAACCAATGGCGTATATTAAATTTGTGTACTTGCTTTATTTTTCAAAGGGTTTCAGGTTTACGTCTAAATTAAATAGTTTTTAAACTTATAGCCATTTGATAACCGACCAACGGGAGCTCACCGAAGGTAATCAGTAATCAACTTTGACTAAAATCACTGCGGAGTATTGTCTCGAATTAAGCCATTTTATTTAATTTGCCCCTTCATAAAGTATAAACCAATCTGAAAAACATGAAAAACAAACTACTTCATTTATTGAGCATCGCAGGGCTCTTGTTGGCTTTGGTGAGCTGTGGAGGCAGCAATGATAACAAAGAAAATAGTGACTCTACCAACACCCAAGACACCTCTCGAACTACTTCAATTACTAAAAATATGGAACTAAAAAGCGTAGATGTACACACCTTTGCTAAAGCTAAAGAAGCAGTAATGACTGATTTGGCATTGGACATTAAGGTTGATTTTGACAACAAGATCATTACTGGTAAAGCTATTATTACTTTAGACAATAAAGCTAAAACGGATAAGCTATACCTAGACACCAAAGAATTAGGTATTGATAAAGTAACCATTGGCGATGATGAAAAAGAGGCCAAATTTACGCTAGAAAGTACAGTAGAACACTTAGGCAATGCGTTGGTGATAGATATTAGCCCTGACACTAAAAAAGTAACGGTGTATTATCAAACCAACCCACAAGCTGAAGCATTGCAATGGCTAAGTCCTCAACAAACCGCAGGCAAAAAACACCCTTTCTTGTTTACCCAATCACAGGCTATTTTAGCGCGTAGTTGGGTACCTTGCCAAGACAGCCCTGGTATTCGTTTTACCTACTCGGCTAAAGTAACTGTCCCCAAAGACTTAATGGCATTGATGAGTGCCGAAAACCCCACAGAAAAAAATGCGGAAGGAGTATATAATTTTAAAATGCCCCAACCTATTCCGGCTTATTTGTTGGCACTATCAGTAGGCGATTTGGCTTTTGGCAAAATAGGCGAACGTACGGGTGTGTATGCCGAGCCATCAATGCTAGACAAGTGTACTTACGAGTTTGCCAATATGGAAAAAATGCTTGAGGCAGCTGAGGGCATTTATGGCAAGTATGAATGGGGGCGCTACGATGTAATTGTGTTGCCCCCAAGTTTTCCTTTTGGCGGAATGGAAAACCCACGTTTGACTTTTGCTACGCCTACTATTTTGGCGGGTGACCGTTCGCTTACCTCGTTGATAGCCCACGAACTGGCCCACTCGTGGTCAGGTAACTTAGTCACTAATAATACTTGGAATGACTTCTGGCTCAACGAAGGGTTTACAGTATTTTTTGAACGAAAAATTATGGGAGCACTTCGGGGAGAGTCTTACGCTGAAATGCTTGCTAAGCTAGGATTACAAGATTTGCAAGAAACTGTAAAAGGGCTCGAAAAAGAAGATACTAAACTCAAGTTGGCGTTGAAAGGGCGTAACCCAGACGATGGCATGAACGACATTGCATACGAAAAAGGCTATTTCTTTTTGAGACTCATTGCCGAAACTGTAGGCAAGGAAAAATTTGACGAGTTTTTGAAAAACTACTTTGCCCAATACAAGTTCCAATCTATGGACACCGAAGGTTTTCTTGCCCATTTGAAGCAAGCATTGCCTGAGGCAACCAAGCTCAACTTAGATGAATGGGTATATCAACCTGGTTTGCCTGCCAACTGCCCTAAAGTAAAAGCTACCCGTTTTGAAAATATTGACAAGGCATATGCTGCCTGGGAAGGTGGCAAAAACCCGGCAGAACTTGATACCAAAGAATGGAGTACCCACGAATGGTTGCACTTTTTGCGTAAGCTCCCCACCAAGGTAGAGGTAGCAAAACTTAAGGAACTGGATGCCACGTTTAAATTGACCCAATCGGGTAACTCTGAGATAGCCGCTGAGTGGTTGAGCCGGGCAGTGCCTAGTGGATACAACGAAGCCTACCCAGCCCTTGAGAAATTTTTGATAAATGTAGGTCGTCGTAAGTTTTTGGTGCCTTTGTACAAATCAATGATTACGACTGAAGAAGGCAAAGCATTGGCAAAGCAAGTATATGCCAAGGCACGCCCCAACTATCACTCGGTGAGCTACAATACCATTGATAAGTTGCTTAAATAAAGTTTTAATGCTGAATTTTATGAAACTGCCTTGTTCAATAGTCCATAGTATTTAGTCCATAGTCCGTAGCTGATTCGAGTAAATGTTTACCTTATTAAACCCTGTAAATCAGTAGTTTATACTAAAATTGTTTACCTACTTTATTTTTAAAAGGGTTTCAGTTTTAGGTTTAAACGTGCAATTAAATAGTTTTTAAAATCATAACCTACTGATAACCGAGCCTCTGGCGAGTCCTTAGATACCGATGTATATCGGTGCTCACCGAAGGTAATCAGTAGGCAACTTTGGCTAAAATCACTGTGGAGTATTGTTGTTAGTACGGGGCAGTTTATTGGATTTGTCAGGTAGATCTTAACTAAGTTGAAGAACCAAACGTTTGACCAGAAAACGGTTAGGAATGGTACCAAAATAAATTTACATTCTTAACCTCATCTTTTGAGGCTATACTTTGTTAAAAAATAGCCGAATAGCGATGCTATTAGCCGACCATCCCTCAAGCTCGCTCAATATCCACTGGATATTGCCGTGCCGCGTCTAGCAACAAAATATTTTATTAAACTATAGAAATTTATTTTTACACCATTCCTTACCAACTAAATACGATGATGATGACAAAAAAACTTTTTTTTCTCTTGCTGGTAGGCATGTTCTTTAGTACTATTAGCGCCCAGGCTCAATGGCGTAACAAATACAAGTGCCACAATTTTTATGGCAATGGGGTTACAGAATACATTATTTCTAAGTCTGCCAAAAATAACTCTAAAGTAGCTGAGTATTGGTATTATACCTCACGCAACGCCAAGCGTATCAAACTGGTGGTATTAAGTACAAAAGAGGTAATTAGTGGCATGGAAGGCACAACAATAGTTAAGGTGAGGTTTCCTAATGGTAAAACTATATATACACTAGAGTTTGTTCCTGGAGGTTTGTATTGTTTGGCTCCCAACGGCAAAAAACAGGCATATACATATATACCAAACTAACCTATGACTTAAAAAAGGTCTTTCTGACGTATCAGAAAGACCTTTTTTTTAAACTTATGGACATTTTGCCCTTGTACTGTTGTTGATTATTTTTTTCTCAACTCGGCAAGGTGAGTAAACAAGGTTTTTTCGGCTTCGCTCAAGTCGGTAGGCAATACCACCTTAAGAGTGATGTATAAATCACCAAAATCATCTGCTTGTTTATACACAGGAAACCCTTTGCCCCTCAAACGCATTTTAGTACCGTTGGCAGTTTCGGGCTTGATTTTAATTTTCACGTTTCCTCCCAGTGTTTCAACCTCTATGTTTCCCCCCAACAATGCAGTGTATAAATCTACTGACACATCGGCATATAAATCGGCACCTTTGCGTTCAAATACCGGATCGGGGTGAATACGAAAAGTTATATACAAGTCCCCCTTTTCGCCACCAAAAGCGCCAGGTGCTCCTTGTCCTTTCAGACGAATTTTTTGACCATCATCTATGCCTGCCGGAATAGTAACGCGTAAACTTTTGCCGTTTATATCTAAAGTACGTTTGTGGGTTTGGTACACATCACGTAGGTTGAGCTCGAGTTCAGCTACCATATTTTCGCCACGGGTACTACGGGTACGTCTGCCCCCGCCAAAGCCACCACCACCGCCAAATAAATCATTAAAAAAGTCGGAAAAATATTGGGAATCGAAGCCCTCACCATCATAAGTAAAAGAGTCGCCCCCAGCTCCAGCATTTTTCCAATTACTGCCATATTGGTCGTACTTGCTGCGTTTTTCGGTGTTGCTTAACACTTCATAGGCTTCGTTTACTTCTTTAAACTTACGTTCTGCCTCCTTATTACCTTGGTTTACATCAGGGTGATATTTGCGTGCTTGGTTGCGGTAAGCTTTTTTTATCTCTGCTTCGCTGGCATTTTTGCTTACCCCCAACACCTGATAGTAATCTATATAACTCATATTGGTATCTTCTGTAATTTGGTCTATAGTCTTTGATTATTTTGCTTATCCAAAAGTAAACAATACGCAATATAACCTTGTTTGCCATTGATTAGTGACAAGTCGAGCTAATTTAATCATTGATATAATAAAATTGCAACTATACAAACCCTTGCATATTATTATATTACAAAAACAATGTGTTATTCGCCAAATTTTGTGGTAAAACCAACCAATAAGCCATGGGCAGTCAACATTTCGAGTGTAGAGCTACCCGTCCTAAGCTTCATTTATACTACATATTGAAATATCGTTGGCAAAACAATAGTTTGATAAACAAGCATTTAGCAGATTGTCCACACTTACCAAAAGAAATAAGGTCAAACTTCAGAAATGACGCCAGATATGCGTAAATTAACCATTGTAAAGGTCTAAACTATACGATATTTTACAAAAGGTATCACTAAAATAGATTGATTAAATACATGAATATTAAAACAGCAATTTACACTCTATTACTGTTTATTACTTCATCATCAGGCTTTGCACAACTACAAAATTCACCTCATATCAAGCAATATACTACCGACAATGGATTGCCTCATAACATTGGCTTTGATGTAATTCAAGACAGTAAAAATTATATTTGGCTTGGCACCGATGATGGGTTGGTACGTTTTAATGGCAAGCACTTTAAAACCTACCGAAGTGCTGATGGTTTGCTGAGCAATTATATCATCAACCTGACCGAAAGCCAAGATGGTAAACTATGGATTGGCTCGTGGAAAGGTGGGCTCAACTATTTATACAATGACTCCATTTTTACCCCTAAAATTGACCTGCCTCTATTTCGAGTATCTTATGTAGGTATTCAAGGAGATAAATTGTGGTTGTCTAATCGGCGGTCTATTTTATATCCTTATACTTATTCAAATAACGAGTTGAAGTTTAATCATCACAAAAAAGCTGTTTTTTTGTACCAAACCAAGGATTCTTTCCCCAGGTATGATCATTCTATGCCTCCATCTGAATACTCAAAATTAGGTTATGTACGAAAGTTAGATTATACCCAAGCCTATATCGCTTCCAACAAAGCCATGTTATTATTTGGCTCGCTTCCGGGAGTATGGCAATACCACAATGACACAATTTTTACCCGTTTTTACCCTGATATAATCAAAAATGACACAGTATACGACATTTCTCAAGACATTAACCAAACTTATTGGGTAAGTTGTAAAGGTAAAATTTTAAAAATAGATACAGCAAAAAACGTAGAGGTGATTCAAAGGGGATTACCCAATCAGAATATTACCAACGTAGAAGTGACTTCTTCAGGTAAAATCTATTTTATTACAAACTATATCAACCTCAATAACCGGGGATTTTATAGTTATGACCCTACTACAGCAACTTCTGTTGATCTTAAAACCAAACTTGGTTTAAAGGTATTGCCGGTAGCAGTAAAAGTAGACCACGAAGATAATGTGTGGCTTATTACCAATGGTGAAGGAGTATATTGTATGTTATCTCATCCTTTTACAAATTATGATAAACAAGATGGGCTTACAAATATTTTTGTAAATACAATTAATGAAGATAAAGAGGGAAACATTTATGTAGGTACTATCAACGGGGTATTTGTTTATAAAAACAATGTTTTTTCAAGAAAGTATTTAGTTGGGAAAAATGCTTCGGAGGAAGTAAACAGCATAATAAAGGATCAAAATCAATCATTATTGATTAGTATTTTACAAAATATTAAGAAAGGCTCTCAGAATCATTTATTCAAGAAAACTACCACACAACTTAAAAAACTCAATAACTATACGCTTGGTAACAATCCATACCTTGATAGTCAAAATAAGATATGGACATTTCAAGATAATAATCTTGCTTTTTGTGATTATTCTAAGGCTAATTCTTTTTATATCAGTGGTTACAAACTTGGTAAAGAAATAATGATCCATCAAGTATTAGAGTACCAAGGCAAACACTGGTTGGTTACTAATAAAGGGCTTTTTGCCCTTGAGTATACCATTTTAAGCAACAATAGTCTAAAAGTTACTCTTACAGATACTCTTAATATAGCGGATGGTTTGAGCAGTAATTTTATAAATCAAGTAGCCATAGGTAAAAAAGGAGCACTATGGATAGGCACCAAAGAAGGTATATGCAAATGGTACAATGGTAAGGTAGAGTGTTTTGATGCTTCTGATGGGCTGGTATCGAACAATTGCAATCAGGTATTGGTAGATCATAATGGGATTGTATGGGTGGGTACTTCCAAGGGCTTGTCTCGTTTTGATGGTAAACAATTTATCAACTATAACCATAAAAACGGACTCATTGCTTCTGATATTAACTGTTTGTTTTTAAGCAATAAAAAGCAACTTTGGATAGGTACAAGCAAGGGGGTGTCCAGGTTAAACCTTAGTAAACCCTTTAAGCAGGTGGCACCACCCAAACTATATATAGAAAATATTCAGGTCAACGGCATTGATCAAAGTTTAAATGCTCCCTTTCAGGTTAATTATCACTCTCACCTTAAGCTATACTTCTCAGCCTTGACTTATACCTACAATGAAGGAGTTCGCTATCAGTACCGACTCAATGGAGGCAAGTGGCAAGAAACCAGCCAGGCTTTTGTAGAGTACAACACCCTTACCAAAGGAACCTACCTGTTTGAAGTAAGAGCCAAGAAGTTCAACAGCGCCTGGTCTACACCTACCAAAATAGTATTTGAGGTAATTCCTCCTTTTTGGGATACCTGGTGGTTCAAAGTATTGGTAGGCGTAGGTTTTGTTATACTGGTATATGGCATTGTCAAGTGGCGCTCACAACAACTTATAAAAGATAAACTTAAGCTAGAACAAGTAGTAGTACAACGGACTTTTGAGCTTGCCCAACAAAAAGAAGAAATTGCTTCACAAGCAGAAAAGCTTAAAGAAATGGATCAAATAAAATCTCATTTTTTCTCTAATGTTTCACACGAACTTCGTACACCACTTACCCTAATTATTGGTCCTGCCGAACAAATACTTCATTCGACCGAAAACGCTACCACCCAATCTCACTCAAAGTCCATATTAAACAACGCCCAACGCCTTTTAAAGCTGATTAACCAATTGTTAGACTTCTCGAAATTAGAAAGCGGCAAACTCATTTTACAACTTAAAACAGGTAAATTTCACGTTTTCTTGAAAAACATCATCCATTCTTTCGAGCTACTTGCCAATCAAAAAAACATTGGTCTTAAGTTGCTATTGCATCAAGAGGAGATCATGGGTGAGTTTGACCATGATAAGCTTGAGAAAGTGTTTTTTAATTTATTGTCCAACGCACTGAAGTTTACTCCCGAAAACGGTTGGGTTACTATAGAAGTAAAACAAAAAGAGGAGATGGTACAAATCAAGGTATCAGATACAGGGATTGGTATCCCTCCTCAGTCACTTCCTTTTATATTTGACAGGTTTTATCAGGTAGATGGATCACAAACCAGAACACACGAAGGTACTGGTATTGGGTTGTCATTGGTAAAAGAACTGGTGGAACTACACGGAGGCAACATAAAAGCAAGCAGTGAAGTGGATAAAGGCACCACATTTTTTATTCAACTGCCCATTGTTTGTCACTCTTCACAAGCAATGGCTCCTACAAAAGAAACAGCGCTCACGCTGACCGACCCGGTAGATATAAATACACAAGAAGAGCAAACAACACCTTCTTTGCCAGTCCAGGCAAGTCATACCATATTGGTGGTAGAAGATAACCATGAACTCCGACAGTTTATAAGGACAGAACTAACTGTGACTTATCAGGTAATAGAAGCAGCAGATGGTGTAGAAGGCATTGAAAAAGCTACCAGCCAACTGCCCGACTTGATTATAAGTGACCTGATGATGCCAAAAGCTGATGGGTTGGAGTTATTAAGAACACTTAGAAATAACCCACAAACCTGCCACATACCGATCATTATTTTATCAGCAAAGGCGTCTTTTGAGAGTAAAATTACTGGATTAGAAACTGGTGGAGACGACTATCTCACAAAACCATTTAGCCCTAGAGAGCTTGTGCTTAGAATAAAAAACACACTGGAAAGAAGGGAAAAACTCAAAGAAGCATTTATGCAGCACATGACCAAGCCAGAGCTTGTAGTAGAACCCTCTCAGGTAACCGCCACTTCTATGGATGAAGTTTTTTTGACAAAAGCACTTGATACAGTAGAAGAACACCTCAATAATACAGGGTTTGATGTTTCAGCATTTAGCAAAGAAATGGGCATGAGTCAATCTGGCTTGTTCAAAAAACTAAAGGCCATTACCAATTTATCTACTACTGAATTTATCCGTACCATTAGGCTTAAACGAGCAGCTTCGTTGATTAAACAAAAAAGTGGCCGTATCGAAGAAATTGCGTTTCAGGTAGGTTTCAACGATATATCTTATTTTAACCGTTGTTTCAAAAAACAGTTTGGAGTAACCCCAAAAAAATACCAGTAGCTTTGATGAGTTATTGGCAAATGCCCCTCACAGTCAACCAACAAGCCACATTTTAATGCAAATTACAGATATGTCTGGTTTTTTTCAACATACGTCCAAGTGTCCCTATCAGGTTTTACCTTCCTTTGCATCATCAAATAATACAAATAACTGGTCGGTTATCAAACTACAAATTGCAAGTATGGAGCTTGTCTTGTCTTTTTAGGTGTAAATAAAAACAGTGATTTTTGCCCTCTGTTGGCAATCCATTATTAAAAGCCAAGATAAGTGATGATATCAAAAGATAAAGCATATTACAAAAGCAGAGATGATTTATCTTCAATAAGTGACTCAAATTTTGACAGATAAAGGCAAGTTGAAAGGCTTGCCTTTTACTTACTTGTTGGTTTGTAATGAATTCCGGCTAACCACTTATTTTACTTAAAACTTAACCAGTATTCATCAGTGAATTTAGACGCTATTACCCAAGGTCATTTGGTAAAAAGAGCCATACTTGACCAAATCATTACTCAAGCTCGTTCTCAGGTACAAGCTACTAACAGCATTTATAATCAATTTAAAAACTTGCTGGACCCCATGGAAACCTGGCGACATGGGCATTATCGTAACCTTGCTTGTATGCTTGATATGTCCATCAATACTCTTAAGTACTACGTGCAGGAAGGAGACCACTTGAAACAAAACAACAGAAAAAAAATATTGCAATTTCTAGGGTATCCTCCAAATAGTTGGGACACACTTGAACAAGAAGCCATATTTAAGTTATTGGCAAAAAAGCTGAGTGTATAAAACGCAAATCCAGGTTTCAACTCCAAATATTCTTTGCCAAAAAAGTTAAGAAAAAAATCTATAAACTGTTGATTATCAAAGTTTTTATTTTTTAAATCTTGGTACAAAACCATTGCTTGACCTCTTACTTTTGCAGTGTCAAACATAAAGACATTGTACAGTGAACCTCTTGGAAAAAACAGGTAAAACAGTGTTAAACACTTAATTATTTTTTAGCACTATTTATCTATAAAAACAATGAAGGTTAATCATTCCAAACAAAACCAGATTTAATATTTCACTTATGAAACGACAGTTATCACTCCTCTTAGCAATGGCATGCTTTTGCATAGCTGGCTATGCTCAAACTAATGGTAGTTTTGAGAATCTTACAGGAACCAACCACGGTTTTGCTTTTTCAGCAGGGCAAGTAGTTGGCTGGAAACAATCGCATGGAACACCCAGCATTACAGGTGGAGCACCTGGTCAGGGAAACCGTTCGGCTTGGATGTGGTCTTACTCTGGCAAAGGCGAGGGTATTGTTCAAGCATATAGCTTCGCGGCGGGGCGTACTTATACCGTAAGTTTTTGGGTAAGAACCAATAATCCTGACGGACAGTTTTATGTAAAGGCTGCTAATGGTGTGCCTAATGGAACCTCTAGCAGTATACCATCGGTAAGTAGTCAAAAAACGATCTATAGCGCAGGGTTGGTTTTTCCAAACTGGACCAAAAGAACCATTACATTTACAGCTACCAGCAACTACTCTCAGTTGTGGATTTACCCTCAGCTTAATAGTTATCCAAACAATGGGCAAGCAGAGTTGATGATAGATGGAATCAGTATTTCTACGTGCACTCCTGTTTCTGTATATGTACCTAACTATAGCTTTGAGAGCTTGACAGGTACTAACCATGGTTTTGCTTTTTCGGCTGGGCAAGTAACTGGCTGGAAACAATCGCACGGTACGCCAAGTATTAGTGGAGGCGCCACTGGACAAGGAAGTCGTTCGGCTTGGATGTGGTCTTACTCTGGCAAAGGCGAAGGCATTGTGACAAATGTGGGGCTTCAAAGTGGTAAAACTTATAAGATCAGATTTTGGGTAAGAACCAATAATCCTGATGGACAGTTTTATGTAAAAATTGCCAACAATGTGCCTAGTGGAACATCTACCTCATCTACTATACCATCGGTAAGTAGCCAACAAACCTTGTATGCTTCTGGCTTGAACTTATCAAACTGGACAGAGAAAACAATCACTTTTAGGGCTAATAACAACTACTCTCAACTATGGATCTACCCTCAGCTTAACAGTTACCCAAGCAATGGGCAAGCAGAGTTGATGGTAGATGGAATCAGACTTGAGACTGTTTGCAACAAAAAACCTGTGATATGGCCATTACCTATCAAAGATATTAAAGAACTAAAAGTAGCTGTCTATCCTAATCCTACTACTGAACGCATTTCGGTCGCTTTACCTACTGAAACTAAAGAAGTTACCATCACGCTTTATGATTTGATAAGTGGTAGAAAGGTGGGCACATTTAAGGCTACTCAAATAGACAACGAATGGAGCATACCTGAGCATATCAAAGGTGGATTGTACCAAATGGTGATTACTGACGCTGAACACAACGCTACCAAATCTATGAGGTTAGTGGTAAACCGTAAGTAGCAGCAAATCATTAGGTACTAATGCATAAGAATGAAGGTTCTGAAGCATTGAATTGGTAACTTTGTTATGCATTACTACAACAAAACCCTGTTTACATAAGCAGGGTTTTGTTGTTTTTATTCTATTTTAACTAATACAAAGCTTGCCTATTAGCTTCAACAAGTGACACTACACTCATTTTTCACTTGGTATTGTACAATTTACACAACAAAATATATCGCCTTTATAGCAACTCTATAAATCAATAACACGTCTTGTAGATTTTAATCAAACCCTTACTCTAGTAAGTAATTATAACCTTCGACATTTCAGTTTTTCAACTAATTTCACACCTTATGGTTATTTATGAAAGCCCATTTTTGCAAATAGAGTTTTACGAAGAAAACAATTCATCATTGGTTCGTTGGTCACCCAAAACTTCAGAAATGGATGAAGCGACCTATAAAACAGAAATGATGAATTACCTTCAGGCTACCCTAAAAGCTAAGCCAGACAAAAGTATAGTTGACACTCGTTCGCTCAACTTCCCCATCTCGCCAGAGCTACAAACCTGGACTAATGTCACTTGCTTCCCTCCATTGTTAGATATGGGTCTAAACAAGGCCGCATTTGTGGTAAGCGCTGAATTTGTCACCCAACTCTCAGTAGAACAAACCATGGAAAGTGCAGATGATAATCCGTTCAACACTCGATACTTTGACAATTTTGAAGAAGCTAAAATTTGGCTCTTATCTTAGTTTCAAGGGCTCCAGTCTGAGTCATTTCCTATTCGACAGTAGGGTATAGTATGCATTACGGGCAGGCTTATTTTCTTATATTTTTTCTAGTCCAGTCTGATCGCCTTCCTTATCAGATGATAGTTTTTTTGGTTTACAACAAAGTACAAAGAAAGCCACAGACAAGTGCTACACAGCTAAAAACTTCTATCTGCTTTCCCAGAACTGTTTGTTACTATACAATGCAAATACCAAAATATCACAAAACACTTCGCTTTTACAGCAACCCTATAAGTCAACAATACGTTTTTCTAAAACAAAATCTTATTACTTACCCTCTTCATGAATAAGGTTAATCCTTAAAAATCAGTTTTCACCTAATTTCATCCCTTATGATTATTTATGAAAGTCAATTCATACAAATAGAATTTTTCAAAAAAAGTAATTCATCACTGGTCACTTGGTCATCTAAGTCTATAGATATGGATGAAAACATCTATAAAACAGAGATGATGAACTACCTTCAGGCTACATTGAAAGCTAAACCAGATCGAAGTATTATTGACACTCGCCTGCTTAACTTTCCAATTTCTCCTGAGCTCCAAGCCTGGACTAATGAGACATTCTTCCCTCCATTATTAGGCATTGGTTTGACAAAAGCTGCGTTTTTGGTCAGTACAGAGTTTGTTACCCAGCTTTCGATAGAACAAACCGTAGAAGATGCTGAAGATAATCTGTTCACTACCCGGTATTTTGATAATTTAGAAGAAGCTAAAAGTTGGCTCTTAGCCTTGTAAGCTCCAAAACAGGCAAATAATACTACATATAGTAGGTGTTATTTGCCTGTTTTTATTCATTAAGTATACAGTACTGCCTACTGCTATTTAGCCAACCATCAAGTCTAACACTTTCACCACTAAGTAACGTGTTCAAAATAAGTTTCTGTTTTTTAGGGCAAATACGCACGACTGACTGAGGCATTTTTTGCGCTCGTAGCAGCGCTACGGGCAATAAAAACTTACAGTCCCGGCGGAACTGCCGGGGTAACGAAAGGCAGTAAAGCGGATTTATTCTAAACCGGACAGTTATTGCGAACACGTTACTAAATACTCAACCCATTAGCTTCAAAGAGCCCTGAATCAAGTTCGGTTTACAACTCTGAACTTGATTTAGAGAGTTTTGCATAAACTCGCCAAAGCTTGGTTTGACGTATCTAATCTAAAAACTCATCATAAAACCTCCTGTAAACGACCGCTTTAAACAAGCTCTAAAAGGGTTTTAAAGCTGAAACAGCAAAAGTTCAAGAAAAACCACTAGTGTTATTTATTGGGCAACAATAGGTATACATGCCTTGTTGAATGTAGTTATTTTGAATAACTTTATCTATCAAGTAAAACTACTCCTATTTACTACTTCTTTGATGAGAATTACTGTAACTATAGCTTTATTATCAATCCTTTTACTGAGCAGCTGTGGGGTATTTGCCCAGCTCCGGTTCAGCTTAAAGCACTATACAACTGACAACGGGTTGCCCCATAACATAGGCTATGGGCTACTGCAAGACCGTAAGGGGTATATTTGGATTGGTACTGATGATGGCTTGGCTCGGTTTGACGGAAAGAATTTTAAAGTCTATCATACCTCTGATGGGCTGTTGAGCAATTATATCATTGATATAATAGAAGATCACCAAGGAGTACTGTGGTTGGGTAGTTGGAAAGGCGGGGTTAACTGTATAAAGGACGATTCGGTATTTACGCCAACGGTTGACAAACCTATGTTTAGGGTAGCCTATATTGCCAAGGATAAAAATCAATTGTTTTTATCAGATTTAGGTAATACAGTACATCATTACACTCTCAACAAAAACCAATGGCTCAATCGTCCTTCTGGCTTGGTTTACCTTACTCAAGACACTACTCTTACATATTCGCAAAAGAAACAAACTAAAAAACTGATCAATGTACTCAATGTGCAAATACACTTGGCAAATGACGGCACAACCTTATTTTTTGGCAAATTCCCTGGAGTTTGGCAATACCAAAACGATCACACTTTTACTCCTTTTTGCCGCAACATTATTCGCCATGACTCTATTACTCACCTTTCGCAGGATACCCAAGGAAGGTACTGGTTGGGTACTCAAGGCAAAATACTGATAATTGATGCCCAAAAGCAATTGGATAAAACATATCATAATTTGCCCAATGAAAGTATTTATAGTATAAAAGTAGCCTCTTCGGGCGTGATTTACTTTCTCACTAACTACCACAAATTTAGTCATCGAGGGTTTTATAGCTACAACCCAACTACCCAAGAACTAACTGATTTAAAAAAAGACCTCAAGCTCAAAACAACCCCTGTTGCGATAGAAATAGACAAAGAAGATAATTTATGGCTCACTACCAATGGTGATGGGGTGTATTGTATTAGTCCTTCATTGTTTCAACACTATGATCAACGAGATGGCTTACCCAATGTGTTTGTCAGAGATATAAAAGAAGATAGTACTGGTAACATATACGTAGGTACTATTGATGGTTTGGTACGCTACCAAAACGGGAAGTTTGTCAATCAACAAGTGTTTGATCATTCGTCTCGCTATCAAGTGCTTAGAATGTTTTTAGATCGCCGTCATAATGTTTTGACATCGGTGGCTCCTTCAGAGTTGAATACTTCCAATAACATATTTTTGTATAAAGTAGCCCACCAAACATCAACAAAACTCTACAATGCCTCTTTTTATAACCCATCGTATGTAGACCAACAAAATCGTATCTGGAGCTTTACTAACAAAAGTATTTTTTGGTATCCTTACCCAGCAAAATCACCATTCAAAGTACCTTATTTTTATTTTAAAAAAGGATTGATAGTTTCACAAATATTTGAGTATGAGGGGAAGCACTGGCTTGCATCTAACCAAGGTCTATTGGCTTTTGATACGAATGAGTATCCAGATTTACGTTTTTCAGATACTATCAATACCAGCCAAGGCTTGATTAGTAATGCTATAAATGTAGTAAAAAAAACTCCTGATGGAACACTATGGATAGGCACCAAAGCAGGGTTATGCCGCCTTAAAAATGGGCAAATCACTTGTTTTACTCAAGCAAATGATGGGCTTGTCCATGATAATTGTACCAGTCTGGAGCTCGACCAACACAACCGTTTGTGGATAGGCACACAGAAGGGCTTATCTTGTTTCGACGGAAAGAGTTTTGTTAATTATAACCATAAAACCGGGTTGATTGCCTCTGACATTAACTGCTTATTTGCTGATAGTCGGCAACAGCTTTGGGTAGGTACAAGTAAAGGAATATCGGTATTAAATATTCGTTCATCACTTCAAGAAATCTCTCCTCCAAAGGTATACATCGATGAACTACTATTGAACGGTGTTCACCAACATATTCAATCTACACTAAGGTTTAACTATCCATCTAACCTAAAAATCTATTTTAATACGTTGAGTTATACCTACCCTGAAGGCATAAGGTATCAATATCGTTTAAATAAGGGGGCTTGGAAAAACACCACCCAGCAAGTAATAGAATACAATGCCTTTGAACAAGGAAATTATATGTTTGAAATAAGAGCTAAAAAGTTTAACAGTGGCTGGTCACCGCCCAAAACTATTTTGCTCATTGTACGCCCCCCTATGTGGCTTACCTGGTGGGCAATCAGCTTGTACATTATAGCAGGATTATTTATGATGTGGGGAATGATCAAGTGGCGATCGACCGCACTGATAAAAGAAAAACTAAAACTAGAGCAAATAGTAGTACAACGCACCTATGAACTTGCCCAGCAAAAAGAAGAAATTGCTTCACAAGCCGAAAAACTCAAAGTATTGAATCAAGTACAATCTAACTTTTTTTCTGGCATCTCGCACGAGTTAAGAACCCCACTCACGCTTATTGTAGAGCCTGCCGAAAAGCTACTACAATATAACCAAGAAGAGCCTGGTAAAAGGTATACACAAACTATACTTGGCAATGCCCAACGCTTGCTCAGACTTATCAATCAGTTGATGGATTTCTCGAAATTGGAAAGCGGTAAAATGACCTTGCAACTCAGTACCAATAGTTTATACCAGTTGTTGGTAGAGGCAATAGCATCGTTTGAACTACTTGCCCAGCAAAAAAATATTGTGATTAAGCTCACTGCGTCAAATCAGGCTTTGTATTATCAGTTTGATCATGATAAGATCGAGAAAGTAGTTTTTAATTTAATTAGCAATGCCCTAAAGTTTACCCCAGCCCAAGGGAACATAGAAGTGTGTTTATGGCAAAACCTCGATGGAATAAACATATCAGTGACTGACACAGGCATTGGTATTGCCCCTGCAGATTTGCCTTTTGTTTTCGATCGTTTTTACCAAGTAGACGGTTCTAATACCAAAAACTATCCAGGTACAGGCATTGGGTTGGCGTTGGTCAAAGAACTGGTAGAACTACACGAAGGCAGCATTGAGGTAAAAAGCCAAGAAAATAAAGGAAGTACTTTTGTAGTAAAGCTCCCATTTACTCCAGTTAGTGCCAATGAGGGCACCTCAGCAATTACTCAGGCGTCAATATATGGTACAACAATGGGGGCAACACAGCCACAAAATAGCTCAATTGAACAAAATAACCAATCCGCCAATGCTACTGACCTGCCTACAGTATTGGTCACAGAAGATAATTCTGAGTTACGCCAATTTATTGCATCTGAACTCATAGGTACTTATCGAGTAATAGAAGCCACCAACGGGGCAGAAGGCATTGAACAGGCAATCAAGCAATTGCCTGACTTGGTTATTACTGATATTATGATGCCTCAAACAGATGGTTTTGAACTGGTAAATACCCTCAGAAAAAACCCTGCTACAAGCCATATTCCTATCATTATTTTATCGGCTAAAGCCTCTCCCGAAAGCAAGCTCAAAGGGCTGGAAATTGGGAGCGATGACTACCTTACCAAACCATTTAGCTCAAAAGAACTCTTGCTAAAGGTAAGAAACATTATCAACAGAAAAGAAAAATTATGGCAGGTATTTCAACAAAGCTTGACTACGCCTGACCTACCCATTGAACCCTCGCAGGTAACTGCTACTTCTATGGATGAGGCATTGCTAAAAAAGGCAATCGAAATAGTAGAGGTTCACCTTAGTAATACCGCCTTTGATGTTACGCTTTTTTGCCAGGAAATGGGCATGAGTCGCTCTAGTTTGCACCAAAAGCTCAAGGCTTTGACCAATATGTCTACTACCGAGTTTATCAGAAGCATTCGGCTCAAAAGAGCGGCCTCATTGATTCAACAACAAAGTGGGCGGATAGAAGAGATTGCATTTCAGGCAGGCTTCAATGATGTATCTTATTTTAACCGTTGTTTTAAAAAACAATTTGGGATGACACCAAAAAAATATCAGCAATCAAATACATAAAACACTTATTAACAAACACTTACAAAAATCTACACATATATTCAATTTTTCTGTACATACGTCCAAGTCTCCCCGCTTTTTTTCCTCTTCCTTTGCATCGCTAACCTACTGAGGCCACAGTCATAACTTATAGTGCTTCAGGTATTAGTGCTGAATTATTTAACATTTACTAACAAACAAAACATAATTCATTATGCAATTTTTCAAAAAATACTTATTGGTTTTTGCGTGTGCTGCACTTGCTTTGGTGTCGTGTAATACTGAAGAAGTACAACCCACCCCCCAAAATAATACACCTGATGCGATAAGCAGCCGTGTAACGGATGATATACTACAAGCTGGAGACGTTGTAAGCCCAAGCATGAACAATGGAACCATTACTTATAGCTACCAAGTAGAGGGCAACTCTAACACCAGCAGAACCTGGATTAAGGTAGATGGTTTTGCTGAAGGTTGTTCTTGCAGCAGCGACTGCCCAAGGTTAATAATTAAAGATAGAAATAATAACACCATATTGGATACTAACTGCCAACCTCTTACTAAGTATGTACGAGTACCTGGCAACTATTTTTCTGTGACAATATACGACCCAAGCTGGATGACAGCAAATGGCTCTGATGTCAATATTGAGATTCAAAATTGGTAGTGATATGCCACCCAAAACCCCATAAGACTTGATGCTTAGGGGTTTTTATATTTTTTAATTGATAAACAAAACGTAACTAAGGAATGGTGAGAAATTAAATTACCATTCTTGAGGTAGAGGTTTTGTTTTGAGACGAGGCTATTTTTTGCGCCCATAGCAGCGCTACGGGCAATAAAAATAACGAAGTATCAAGGCGAAAAATCACCCCTCAGAGTGTAAATTTATTTTTGAACAATTCCTAACTTATTTTATTATGCAATCTATGTTCAAATACCTTGTAGTTTTTGTATGCGCAGCTTTTATATGTGTATCATGCAATACTACAGAAGAGGTGAAGCCTGAGGCTCAAACGCCTACTACTCAAAAGAATCAACGTCTCACTAACAATTGTCCAGTAATTGCTTCAAGTTTTGCCCCTAGAAATGTGTATGTAGGTAACACGCTCACGCAAACAATTCGACGCAATGAGACTAAGAATGTGATCAAAACTTTTCACTATAAATTAGCTCAACCTCATAACTACAGCCGCTTGAGGTTAGAAGTAAAAGCATTTGATGGGGGTGAATGTAATGGCATAGGTAACCCTGCTAATTGCTCAAGAATGATAATTAAAGATGCCATGGGTAGAGTGGTATATGAGACAACCTTACCAGGTGTTAAGTTTATAACTGTGCCTGGAACCACCTTCAGTATAACATTAGAAAAGGTATGTACCAACCGTTCTTCTTTCCTGACATCTAAAATTAAAATAGATCAAGGTTTGTATGCAGAAATTTAACACTGTCTAAAACCTAACTATACAAGCGATGCTTCTCCTCTGAAAGCATCGCTTTTGATCGTAAAATGGCTTTGAGAAATATTAAACCCACAAGTTGAAGCCTCCTTCCACTTTCAATAATTCTAAAGCTAAAATGATTTTATGCGCTGAAATTGATCAAACTACTACTAATAACAAACAAGAAAATAAGTATCTAACTAAAGGGTTATTTAACACCAATTTTTGAATGTGGTCTTAAAAAAACCTGACAATTACCTATCTATCATATGAAGAAAAAAAACCAAGTAAAAATTAAGTATATCCTTCCTATAGTTTGTTTATTGATAACTCTTTGTGTAGGCATTCTTTACTTATTTATCATGGGCATTATTGACAATGATCAGGGTGCTTCTCATGGAGTGCTGGTTTGGTCATCAGCTAGTTTAAGACAAAAAGTTGAGCTTTATGGTACATTTTTTTGGATGCCTGTCTTCATTGGCTATACTATATACAAAATAGCCCAAGGAATTAAACAAAGGGTAAAATTTACTTTTAAAGAACTTAAAACTTATACCCAAGAAACATTCATCGGTTTTTTAAGTGCTTGGTTTATTACTCTCCTCATTCTTGGCAGTGTATCCAGCAACTATAACCAAAGCTTTAGAGAAGTTATAAAAACAGAAACGGCGCAAGTGACAGAAATAAAAAGTCGGGTAAAACACACAGGAGGTTCAAGAGGTAGCTCAGCTAAAACGTATTATTATATCTCTACCAACTCTTCAAATAAGGCATTTAAAAAAATTACCACTAGTAGCATTTTTTACGGCTCGCTTCGAGAAGGTTCTCCATTAATTATTAATTTATATAAAGGAAGGTTGAACTATACATTTTCTGAGGTAAAGATTCCTAAAAAGCACCTCAACAATGATTTGATCAATTGGAGAGGAAAGGCATTAAAGGGCTTTCTTGACCAAAAGAATATTCCGGTTTATATACTCTGGTGTGCTATGATGTTAGTACTTTGGCTCTTCATTTTTCTATTGATAGCTTCGCCAACTTACAAAGAAAAGGCGAAATTGACCTTTAAAATCTTGTTAATACTCGGTTTATTTCCCGTTCCGTTTGAAATATACTTTTACTTTTTTAGCTACAATACATTCACTGCAACTATTGTACTTGTAGTGCTTTGGATGTCTATGGTATTACCTGCATTGTTAGCATCTATACTAGCGAAAATGATGCTTCCTTTTATCATAAAATTTCAGGAAGAAAAAGGTACATTCGTGTACTATATTTTAACCTGTGTTATTTTTTTAACTTCATTAACAGGTTTATTTACCTACCTCATCTATTTAATTGCCAAGCTACGAAATATAGAGTTGTTTTAGCTGTTGGCACCATATATAGAATAATGCAACTTAGGCATCATTTTAAAACGAATAACCCCCACAAAAATCACTTTTGCGAGGGTTCAAAAAAATCTATAGACTACCGTCTACCAAACTACCAACTAGCTTACATATTCCTACGGTACTGCCCACCTACTTCATACAAAGCATCAGACATTTGCCCCAATGAACAAACCTTGGCGGCTTCCATCAAAGCATCAAACATGTTTCCATTCTCAATAGCAGTTTGCTGTAATTCTTTCAAGCGTTGTTTACCTGTTTCCTCGTTGCGTTTATGAAACGCATCGCGGGTGGTAATGGCAAACTCTTTTTCTTCGGTCGTAGAGCGAATCACTTCATCAGGCACGATGGTAGGCGAACCATTTGGATCAAGGAAAGTATTTACCCCAATCAATGGCAACTCTCCAGTATGCTTTTTCATTTCATAATGCATCGACTCTTCCTGAATCTTCGCACGCTGATACATGCGCTCCATTGCGCCTAGTACCCCACCACGTTCCGAGATAGACTTAAACTCAGTCAAAACTGCTTGTTCTACCAAATCGGTGAGTTCTTCGATGATAAATGCTCCTTGCAGTGGGTTTTCGTTTTTGGCAAGCCCTAATTCGTGGTTAATGATCAATTGAATGGCCATTGCCCTACGCACCGATTCTTCGGTAGGAGTAGTAATGGCCTCATCATAAGCATTGGTATGCAGCGAGTTACAATTGTCGTAAATGGCATATAGTGCCTGTAGCGTAGTACGAATATCGTTGAAACCAATCTCTTGAGCATGCAAAGAACGCCCCGAAGTTTGAATATGGTATTTGAGCTTTTGCGAACGCTCATTACCTCCGTATTTGTGTTTAATTGCCTTCGCCCAAATTCTACGGGCTACTCGTCCAATGACTGAATACTCAGGATCGATTCCGTTTGAGAAGAAGTAAGAAAAGTTAGGGGCAAAATCATCGATATGCATTCCTCGTGAGAGGTAATATTCTACGAAAGTAAAACCATTAGACAAGGTAAGCGCCAATTGGGTAATGGGGTTGGCGCCTGCCTCGGCAATGTGGTAACCAGAGATAGATACTGAGTAGAAATTGCGTATCTTATGGTCAATAAAATATTGCTGAATATCGCCCATCATACGCAAGGCAAACTCTGTAGAGAAAATACAAGTATTTTGTGCTTGATCTTCTTTGAGTATATCGGCTTGTACAGTTCCACGTACTTTCGATATAGCACTGGCTTTTATTTTTGCATACACATCAGCAGGCAATACCTGGTCGCCCGACACGCCTAACAACATCAAACCCAAGCCATCGTTGCCCTCTGGCAAGTCGCCATTGTAACGAGGACGTTCCAGCCCTTTGTCAGCATAAATTTTCTCAATCTTGGCTTCTACTTCAGCCTCTAGCCCATTTTCTTTAATGTACATTTCACATTGTTGGTCAATGGCAGCGTTCATAAAGAAACCTAACAACATAGGCGCAGGACCATTGATGGTCATTGACACCGACGTTTTAGGGTTACACAAGTCAAAGCCAGAATATAGCTTTTTGGCATCGTCCAAAGTAGCCACGCTTACCCCAGAATTACCAATCTTACCATAAATATCAGGGCGGTGGTCGGGGTTGTTTCCATACAAAGTTACCGAGTCAAACGCAGTAGATAAACGTTTGGCAGGAAGGCCCTTTGATACATAGTGAAAACGTCGGTTGGTACGCTCTGGTCCACCCTCTCCGGCAAACATACGGGTAGGGTCTTCGCCCTGACGCTTGAGAGGAAATACCCCTGCTGAATAAGGAAAAAATCCTGGAGCATTTTCGGTCAGAATCCAACGTAAAATGTCACCCCAATCCTGATAGCGTGGCAACGATACCTTAGGCACACGGGTACCCGACAAACTGGTATGATATAAGTCTTGTTCAATTACTCTATCACGCACTTGAAACTGGTATTTATCGGCTTTGTAACGTTTAATGGTGTCTGCCCAACCTTTGAGTGAAGCTTTGCACTCATTGTCCAGGCGAGCCTCCAAGTCATTATACATATCAATGAGGTCTTTCAAATAATCAGGCTCTCCTTGCACATGTTCAATGGCGTGCACCACCTCTTCGCTCTCTTCTACAAACTCGATGGTTTTTTTACCAATATTGGCACGCAATTGATCAATTGTGCCTTTAAACTGGTACATACGGCGGGCAATGCTTGCCTGCTCATCTACAAAGCTATCATACTTGGCAGAGTCTTCGCAGATTTCAGCAAGGTAACGAACACGATCAGGAGGAATAATAAATATCTTCTCAGACATTGCCTCACTGATAGAGAAACTTGACTTAAGATGTTCGGCTCCAGTGCGTTCTACAATTTTGTCCATCAATCTACGATACAAAGTGTTGGTGCCTGGATCGTTGAACTGAGAGGCAATAGAACCAAAAATGGGCAATTCTTCGTCAGGAGTGTCAAACTCCAGCTTATTACGTTTGTATTGTTTACGCACATCGCGCAAAGCGTCCAATGAACCACGTTTGTCAAACTTATTAATGGCAATTACATCGGCAAAATCCAGCATATCTATTTTCTCCAACTGGGTGGCTGCTCCATACTCGGCTGTCATTACATAGAGCGATGCGTCAGAGTGGTCTACAATCTCAGTATCAGACTGCCCAATACCTGAAGTTTCTACAATCACTAGATCAAAGCCTGATGCTTTGCAAATATCAATGGCATCTTGTACATGGCGGCTCAAAGCAAGGTTAGACTGGCGAGTGGCCAACGAACGCATATATACCCTGCCATTGCTGATAGAGTTCATTCGGATGCGATCGCCCAATAGTGCTCCTCCAGTTTTTCTTTTAGAAGGGTCTACTGATATAACCGCAATGGTTTTATCTTCAAAATCAAGTAAATAACGACGAACCAACTCGTCTACTAAAGAAGATTTACCTGCACCACCCGTTCCGGTAATACCCAATACTGGCGCTTGCGAGGCTTCTACTTTTTTGCTTAAATCATTACGGATTGTCTCAAATTCTTCTGGGTAGTTTTCGGCTACTGAAATCAAACGAGCAAGCTCAAGCGGGTTACGTTTGGGCAGGCTGTCAACGAGTTCGTTCAATGAATGGGTAGGCGCCTCTTCTACTAAAGTGTCTTGTCCATTAATGTCACCAGCAGTTTGCAGTTTTTTCTGGCGGGTTTTGTATGTCGAAAAATCTGAAGTTTCCAACAAGTGGTTAATCATTCCCTGCAACCCCAGATCACGTCCATCATCAGGCGAGTATATTCTATCAATGCCATACTGGTGAAGTTCTTCTGCCTCAGAGGGCAAAATAGTACCACCACCACCGCCAAATATTTTAATGTTTGCCCCACGCTCTTTGAGCAGGTCGTACATATACTTCAAATACTCTACATGCCCTCCCTGGTACGAGGTCATGGCTATAGCTTGGGCATCTTCCTGAATGGCACAGTCTACCACTTCGGCTACACTACGGTTATGACCAAGGTGAATTACCTCAGCACCAGAAGCCTGAATAATGCGTCGCATAATGTTGATGGCAGCATCGTGCCCATCAAACAGAGAAGCGGCAGTTACCACCCGGATGTGGTTTTTGGGTTTATAGGGTTTTATCTTGTCGGTCATAATATCTTCTTTTCTAAATTTGAAGCTACAGGTGTCAAGCAACAAGTCCTTAGATACCGATGCATACCGGTACCTCAAGTAGTTTATAGGTAAGCCTTTTGTAGCTCGCAACTTGATGCTATTACAAATCTACATAATTTTTCAGGTTATTGGAAACACACCATTTTGTCTGCAAATAGTCCGATTTGGCATTTTTTAAAATATGCCAATAAATATTAGGTAGGTTCTTAAGGGTAAAAAAGGATACCACAAATAAAAAGCATAAATAGTGTGTGAAATTTTATTTTGATTAAAACTAAATTTAACCTTAATAAACAAATAAAAATATAAAAACAGCGGGTTTAGCAAAAATATATAATGCGTATAATTATTTTCAGATTCAAAAACATTCACTTTTTATGGTACTCAACTTTCATTGTTTCACTTGTGATACTCCACGATTTGCAAAGAAAATTTTAGGAAAAAAATAAGTAATCCCTTATTGTTTAAGAAACAAAGCATTCACCTCCTGTTGTTTATAACTGAAGTAGGTCAAACTTGACCTGAGAGCAATTTTATAATCCAAAAGAAAAGCTTGGGTAGGTTCTCTTATCTGCAAAACTAAAGTAAGTGTTCCAAGTGTTGGATTAACACCAAATGAACTGTTTTTTATAAGAGTGCCTGTTGTATAAGTCAAAGTAGCTTTGAGCAATACAACTACACAGGTTTTCGCTAATTTTAGTCATTTGTTTTCTTCTTTTACCCTAGTTAACAGTCCTGTTTTTATACAATTGGTTTTGTGCCATTTGTGGCATATATTTGATATGTTTGTAAAAACTCCTCTGAGCGCTTCTTTAAAATTAGCCAAAGGCAGAGCAGTTGTTTTATTTTAAGAAACCAATAGGTACTTGTTTACCTAAATAATAAAAATTCAAACTATGACTTACGACGTTACAGTAATAGGGTCAGGTCCGGGTGGCTATGTTGCAGCCATCAGAGCTTCTCAATTAGGTTTTAAAACAGCCATTATCGAAAAATCTGCTACCTTAGGGGGCACCTGCCTCAATGTAGGTTGTATTCCCTCAAAAGCATTGCTTGATTCTTCGGAGCATTATTACAACGCTAAAAAATCATTTAAAACCCACGGTATCAAACTCAAAGACCTTGAGGTAGACATGCCACAAATGATTAAAAGAAAAGGGGATGTAGTAGACCAAAACACCAGTGGTATTCGGTTTTTGATGAAGAAAAACAATATTGATGAGTTTCATGGTTGGGGATCTTTTGTTGATAAAAACACCATTAAAGTAACCAATGACAAGGGTGAAACTCAAGAAGTGAAAACCAAAAAGGTAATCATTGCCACCGGCTCAGAACCTACTTCTTTGCCTAATATTGACTTTGATGGTGAACGCATCATCTCTTCTACCGAAGCACTTGAAATTACCAAAGTTCCCGAAACAATGGTGATTATAGGGGCTGGGGTAATTGCTACTGAGTTGGGGTCGGTGTATGCGCGCTTGGGCACTAAGGTAACTATGATAGAGTATCTGGATGCGGCTATTCCAAGTATGGATCGTACAATGAGTAAGGAGCTGACCAAGTCGCTTAAAAAAATAGGCATTAAGTTCTTTTTTAGCCATAGGGTAACCAATATTGTAAACAAAGGTGATCATACCGAAGTTACAGCAGTGAACAAAAAAGAAGAAGAAGTAAAATTTACTGGAGAATACTGCCTGGTGGCCATAGGACGACGTCCTTACACTGAGAAACTAGGGCTTGAAAACATTGGTGTTCAAACCGAGCGGGGACGTATTCCGGTAAACGAACACCTCGAAACCAGCGTGCCAGGGATATATGCTATAGGCGATGTAGTACGTGGGGCTATGTTGGCTCATAAAGCCGAAGAGGAAGGTGTTTTTGTAGCCGAGGCAATGGCAGGACAAAAACCTCACATGAATTATTTGCTCATACCAGGTGTAGTGTATACCTGGCCAGAAGTAGCCAGTGTAGGTTATACCGAAGAGCAACTCAAAGACAACAAACAGGAATATAAAGTAGGCACCTTTCCTTATCGTGCACTGGGACGCTCGCGGGCTAGTATGGACATCGAGGGTTTGGTAAAGATATTGGCTGATAAAACAACTGATGAAATATTAGGGGTACATATTATAGGCGCACGTGCTGCCGATATGATTATGGAAGGGGTAGTAGCGATGGAGTTTAAAGCATCTGCTGAAGACATTGCCCGCATATCTCACCCCCACCCTACTTACACTGAAGCTTTTAAAGAAGCTTGCCTTGCCGCAACAGAAAATCGCCCTATACACATGTAAGAGGTATTTTTGTGGTAAATCTCAAAAAATAGAGGGGGTTCTACACCTCTTCTACTTTTTGAAATTAAATAAAAGCTATTTTTTTGCAAATTTAATATTATTTATTACATTGGTCTAGTTTTGAAGCTTTTGCTTTTTTTTTAACAGACCACCAAAAAAGGCATGACATTAACAAAACATTTTTTCTTTCAAAAAACGAAAAATATCAGGGATGGCTAAGCTAAAAAATATTATTAAGCAACTCTCTAATGATGATTACGAACAGATATACAAATCATTAGCAGATAGTAATGCTGAGAAATCTGCTGACCTGCTAAGATACATGCACCAGGAGCAGTTATCTGATGCGAAGGTAATGGAAAAGCTTAAAGTAAACACCAATGCCTATTATACTTTACGCTCCAGGCTCAATCAAAAAATTGAGGAACATCTCCTTGCCCAAATAGAAAGCCCACGTACCGATCTCTTACGGAAAGTTGCCAATATCAATGAAATTGTGTTTACCAAAAAACGTACGATTGCTATTACAACTCTCAAAACTCTGGAAAAACAATTATTGGATTATGACTTATCCAACGAATTAATGATTGTTTATAAAACGCTCAAAAAATTACACGCTACTTCTCCAGAGCACTTTACCTATTCTCAGTTGTACAACAAGCATGTTGCTTATACACTGGCAGTAGATGAGGTAGAAAGTTTATTGTCTGACTATTTTAAAAAATATGGCATATACAGCTTCTCAGACGATGATACTGACAAAATGAAGCTTTCATTATTGATGAAAGAGGTACACAATAAGTGTAAAATGCACGCTTCCGATCACTCGCACCGCTTGTATATTTACCAAAGTTGTGTCAATATTTTTCATCGCCTGTTTGTAGAGCCTGATGATGAAACTTTTGAGGAGGATAATTTAGAGCCTATTGAAGATATTTTCAATAAGGTAGACAGTATCTTCTCAGACTATGAAAAAGACACCATTTATTTTCATCTAAATATTGTATTTCAACTGTTGCGTCTGGAGTATTATAATCATTATAAACTTTATCGTAAAGCTGAAAAATACTTTGAGGATGTAAACGATTCTATTGGTAGTTTACTTTCTTGTTACAACCTCTACACTTTCCCTTCACGCTTCTTATTTACCAAGCTTGAGCGCCACAACCGTTTGGGTACTCAACACGACATGTATGAAGAAAACAAAGGATTGTTTTTGGAGTTTGAACCTGACCGTCAAAACATTCCACAATATGTTACTTATGTAGCTTACCGGGCTTTGTGTTGTTTTTACGCAGAAAAATATGAGGAAGCAGTGCGCTGGATCAACAATTTGCTCAACGATATTAGTCTCAAAAAATACCCTTACGTACACCTTGAAATTAAGCTTTTGCTGGCTATACAGTACTGTATACTTAAAGATAGCGACTTATTCTCGCAGCTTATGAACAGCATACAGCGTCAGATTCGTTTATTGGGTAAAGAGACCTGTATTCACGTGGTATTATTTTCTAAGATTCTGAAAACTGCCAACCAAACCAATCGTGCTGATCGGGAGACCAAAATCAGAGGGTTTATGGATAAGCTCAAAAAGACTTACTGGACTGGCTTTTGCCTGACCAAGTATATAAAGTTAGATGATGACTTTATCAAACGAGTACTTTAATACCTAATATCACCTTGTAAACAACTTTTATTTAAACAACAAAACGCATAAAATCTTTGATCTTATGCGTTTTTTTATGTCTTAGTATGTATCAAAAAGCCTTATTATAGTTTCATTGCATTGAGGTTGTCTTTGGTCAACGGCTTGTTTACATACGCCTTTACGTACTCGTATCTTTTAGAACGTTTGATGTCTTTTGAGTTGATAGAAGAGGTAAGCATTACAATTTTGCAATGTTGCTTGATACGATCGGGCAAACGTTCAAACTCGTCCAAAAATTGAAAACCATCCATTAATGGCATATCTATATCCAAGAAGATAACATCAGGCAAAAAGCTGTTATTGCCCATTTTAGAGGCTATTTTTTCTGCATTTCTTAAAAACTCTATGGCACTTTTTCCACCAGTATGAGTATAAATGTTGTCAGTAATACTGGAAGATTCGATAATTTTCTGATTAATAAGATTATCGATCTCATTATCATCTATTAACATTACCGCATTATATGTAACTTGTGAGTTTGTCATAGTTTTTGATTTTCTACCAAGTGATTTGATTGATGATACAACATGACCATTTGTAAGTATAGTTCTTATCAATTATTAAATAGACCTCTAAGTAGTTATTTTTTCATCTACACTTAATAAATGTTAATCATAGTATTTGAACTAAAAATAAAAAACATTTTATAATTAATCAATAATCCGCGAAAATGATCAGTTTATAAAAGGTAGTTTTTAAGTTAACTTTTCCAAAATACAAATTCTAGTAACTATTTCTTATGTTTTCAGTAATATTTAATTGTTTTCAGAAAAATAAGTTTGAGGCAAGTAGTGTTTTGTATAAAGCAAAAAAAACAAGGTGAGAATTTTATGATAAATTCCCACCTTGTTAAAACGAATATCTATGAGTTGAAGTTGACTAATTTAAACGATTATTTCAGTCAACATCAAACTTAATTCCTTGTGCCAAAGGTAGTTCCTGACTATAATTAATAGTATTGGTCTGACGACGCATGTATACTTTCCAAGAATCAGAACCAGACTCACGTCCACCCCCGGTTTCTTTTTCTCCGCCAAAAGCTCCGCCAATCTCAGCACCTGAAGTACCTATATTTACGTTGGCAATGCCACAATCAGAGCCACGGAAAGAGAGGAATGTTTCGGTTTCCTGTACATTGTCAGAGAATATAGCCGAAGATAGCCCTTGTTTTACATCGTTCTGAATATTAATGGCGTTCATTACATCACCACTGTATTTGATTAAGTACAAAATAGGAGCAAAGGTTTCTTCCTGCACCATCTGGTAACTGTTTTCAGCTTCTACAATGGCAGGTTGTACATAGTTGCCACCCTCTAAGCCGTTCAAGCTCAGCACATCGCCACCAGTAAGTAGTTTACCTCCTTCTTTTTGTACGCTTTCCAATGCATTGGTAAAGCCTTGTACAGCCTCTTTATCGATCAATGGACCAACCAAGGTAGAAGCCTCTAGTGGATTACCAATAGATAAACCTCCATAAGCCTTCACCAAACGATCTTTTACATTGTCATAAATAGAGTCATGAATGATCAAACGGCGGGTAGTGGTACAACGTTGTCCACAAGTACCTACTGCGCCAAACAAGGTAGCTCTCATGGCCATTTCAATATTGGCGTTTGCGGTCATAATGATGGCATTGTTTCCACCTAACTCCAACAAACTTTTACCCAAACGACCAGCCACTGTTTGTGCTACGCTTTTACCCATGCGAGTAGAACCAGTAGCCGATACTAAAGGAACACGCTTATCTTCTGCCATCCACTTTCCTAGCTCAGCGTCTCCATTGATAAAACTAAAAATACCTTCAGGCAAGTTGTTTTCTTTCAATACCTGTGCAGCAATGTGTTGACAAGCAATGGCACACAAAGGGGTCTTTTCAGAAGGTTTCCACACACAAACATCGCCACAAATAGCCGCCAACATTGCGTTCCAAGACCATACTGCTACCGGGAAATTAAAAGCCGATATGATTCCAATGATGCCTAAGGGTTGGTATTTTTCAAGCATTTGGTGCTCAGGGCGCTCAGAAGCAATGGTTTTTCCGTACAGTTGACGAGACTGACCTACGGCAAAATCGCAAATGTCAATCATCTCTTGTACTTCGCCCAAACCTTCCTGGTAAATTTTACCCATTTCAAGGGTAACTAATTTGCCTAAAGGTTCTTTATATTCTCTTAATTTATTTCCAATCTGACGAACAATTTCACCACGTTTTGGGGCAGGCATTTGTCGCCATTCTACAAAAGCTTTTTGAGCGGCACCAATTACCTTATCATACTCTTCGCGAGTAGCATATTGCACTGTTGCCAAGTATTGCCCGTCTATAGGCGAGTGAATAGCTCGTTGAGTACCACCTTGTACCGAACCATATACTTGTCCCGTTCCATAAGAAGGGTTCATGTCCTTGATTCCAAGTGTACTTAATATTTGTTGAATTTCTTCAGTGGTTTTTGTTGTAGCTTCCATATATCAACCTAGTGATTAATGATAAATTTGAGCAAAGTTACGCCAATTTTAAGGCAATAAAAAAAGGTATTTATAGATTTTACCCAAAATACCCTTTTTATTGTTCAAAAAAATTATTGAGGCATTTACCAGCCTATAGCATAGTAAGCTTTTTCGCCATTGGGGTACATTCCTTCTATGGCTATTACCCTTTTACGTTTTTTAATCAAACGCTCAATATCTTTGGGAGAATTGACAGACTCTTCGCCAAAGTAAGTGATAATGAATCCTTTACGAATGCCCGACTCTTTCAGTTTCCCCTTACCAGCATCAATTACCTTTACTCCATGATCAATCTTGAGTTTGGTCTTTTCACTGAGACTTATTCCCTCAAACACCGCACCCAGTATTTTTTCAGTAGCTATTTTGCGTGGAGCACGCATAATTTTAAAGTTTCCCTGACGGTTACGTAGTGTGGCCATTGTGCTTAATACCCGCTCGCCACGCGCATAAGTCACCTTTACCTGATCGCCAGGACGACGGGTAGCAATCAACGACTGAAGGTCAGCCATATTGCGTACTTGCTGGTCATCTATTTTAATAATGACATCTCCTATTTTTAGCCCGGCACTACGCGCAGCACCTGACTTGGTCAGGGTGGCAATGTACACCCCACTTACTACACTCAAGTCTTTATTGCTGGCAAAATTAGCATCTACATTTTGGATAGAAACACCCAATAGTGCCCTTTGGGTTTGCCCATACTTCATGAGGTCGTTCAGCACCTTTTTTACAATATTTACTGGTATAGCGAATGAATAGCCTGAATAAGAACCTGTGCGAGTCGCAATGGCAGTATTGATACCTACCAACTCACCCTTGAGGTTTACCAACGCGCCACCACTGTTTCCTGGATTTACAGCCGCGTCTGTCTGAATAAACGACTCTATAGCATACTGTCCACTTAGTATGTTGATGTTTCTGCCTTTGGCACTTACAATGCCTGCGGTCACAGTAGAGGTCAAGTCGAAAGGGTTACCTACGGCAAGTACCCATTCACCAATTTGGGTTTTACCAGAGTTGCCATACTTTACAAAAGGTAAATTCTTTTCTTGTATCTTGAGCAAGGCAAGGTCGGTAGTGGGGTCTTTACCAACAAGCTTGGCCACATAGCTTCGTTTATCATTTAAAACTACATCTATTTGTCCAGCATTTTCTATTACATGATAATTAGTGGCAACATAGCCATTGTCAGTAATAATGACACCAGAACCAGAAGACTGACGGGGGCGGCGATGGCGACGGCGATAATTGTCTTCTCCGTGGAACTGTCTGAACATATCTTCCAAAGGGTCAGAAGAAGAAGAGGAGTATTTACCCTTGCCAGCATAGGTAGTTTTAATATGCACTACAGCAGACTTTACAGCATTGGCCGCAATTACAAAATTCAAACCTTTGGGTACTTTGACGGTAGAGTCTTTGAGAAAATTAGCCAGTTGGATATTCTGGCGATCCTGAATTGATCGAATAGTTTGCTTGGGTTGTAAGTATTGGTTGAGTTTTACAGCTACAAAGCCCCCTAGTATTGATGCCAACAACAGGCTTATTAAATAACTTTTTTTGTTCATAGTGTATCAAGTGTTAAACTGTATATCAGTAAGCATCAACAAGGCATTAGACGTAATGTATGACTCACTAACGTACTAAAAATAATAAATAATTTTAACTAATTGGTCATTCTTCTCATAAAAAACCTCCATCAGGCTTGTTTTCGCATCATTCATTGCTCTACAATTCCAAGCTTTTGTTAAACAAAGCTTTTAGAGGCAAGCAACCTTTTGTGCCTGTGCTTTGTTCGCTTAAAAAAAATATTTAAACTTTTTTCCCACGATAAATATCCCAAAAACCTTCATTAAACACCTGAGAATACATTTTTATAAAAAGGACAAAAGTCAGACAGAATATTTTTTTATTTTTTTTCTCTAAAAACTTGCTTAATTATTCAAATCGTCCTTATCTTTGCAACGCATTTTTACTGAATGACACTCCTCCTTAGCTCAGTTGGTTAGAGCATCTGACTGTTAATCAGAGGGTCGTTGGTTCGAGCCCAACAGGAGGAGCGATATTTAGTGTTCATAGTGTTAAAGAATATTGTTGGTTAAAGGTAAAACTAAATTAGTTTTACCTTTTTTTATTCAATGTAGCATTTTATCAGTAATACTCCTCCTTAGCTCAGTTGGTTAGAGCATCTGACTGTTAATCAGAGGGTCGTTGGTTCGAGCCCAACAGGAGGAGCAATACTTTTTATCAAAATGGTCAAATAATCTTTGATTTAGACTTAACCTATAAAGTCTAAGTACACTGTAACTTAAGTAAGTCGTTGTTTAATTCGAGTTGATTTTGTTTGTTGATAATCTTCAAAAGTTGAGCAGAGTTAGTTTACAATTCCGATGCATATCGGAACCAAAGAGCTACGCGATACTTTTTAAGAGAAATCAGCGGGCAAAAGCTCACAGTCCTCCGAGAACAAGCTCGGAGCTGTAAGCCGAACTTGATTCGGGGAAGCCGAAAGAAGCATAAGATATTTAAGTTCCAGTGTACTAAGGTTAAATACTGGATTATTTAATTTTAGGGCGCACCGTCTTTTTCTTTTCGCTCTTTTCTTCTTTATTCGCAGGCGACTCTTCTTTTTTAATTCTTTTGTAAATAAATAATTGCCACTTCTCTTCTTCCACCATATTCTTATCCATTTCAGCACGAGCCAATGTAAAAAACAGGTCAGATAAACGATTGATATAAGCAGGAATGGCTTCGTGTACCTCATCTTCTCTCATAAGGCTTACCAAGTGTCGCTCACCACGACGCATCTGTGTGCGTACCACATGGCACAAAGCAGACACTTCATTGCCTCCTGGCAACAAAAAATAATCAGATGCAGTACTTAAATTATTTTCTAACTGATCAATCCATTGCTCACAAAAATCAGCACCATCAGTAGGCATGGGGTTTGTATTTACTTTTTTGGCATCAGAGGGGCGCGCTAGGTGCGACATCATATCCATCATATCCTTCTGAATTTTTCGCAAGTTAGTTTGCCACTCATGGGTAATATCTAATTTAGCCCTTAACAAACCAATGGTAGAGTTTACTTCGTCAAGTGTACCATAACACTCTACACGAATATCATCTTTGAATACTCGCTTGCCACCGTATAAACCCGTTTTTCCGGCATCTCCTTTCTTAGTGTATATTTTCATTGTTCTTTGTTTGAGGGTGGATAAGAGCTAAGCCTAAAACAACCAGCACAATACAACATCTAAAAACCGCTTGCTTCTCCTTTTGATGGAGTATGCTAATCAGATGGTGGATTTGTAGGAGTGACATGTTAGTCTTGATCCAGCCCTGGTTCGCGAAAGCTTTATCAAATTAACAAATAAAGTAAAGTGTCCTGGCTTGTGGAGTTTTTCCATTTACAGTTGCGCGTCAGCTCATGATTTTCACACGATTCCTTATTAACTTTATTTGAATAGCATAAGAGCTTGATTTAAATTTCACCTTGATAAACTTTAAACCAAGACCCCATCTTGATTTTTAATAATAGATTATAAATACCTTGCTTCTTGAAAAATAGACTGACAAAAAGCAAAGCCATTATTTTCATTTGTATCGAAAAATCGAAACGAGCTTAAACTCTAAACTATGGCAATAAAGATAACGCAAGAAGGGGTGTTTTCAAAACAAATATTTACAATGAGACATAGCTTAGTAAGGCCACCCAAATAAACTCCTCCATAAAACAACAGCTCTCTTTTAAAAAACGCTACAAACTTTCCAGTTCTTGCTGGAAACCACCAGATAAAATAGGGAAGCGAAACCAACTACGGGGGTCTATACTGTAATCGTCTAGGTGAAAAGAAGGAGCCAACCGTTCTCGTTTCCACTGGTTGCGGCTCCATAAGTGAAAAAACTTACGAATATGTTCTTTCAAGAGTTCTACGTCTGCTACTTCTGATTGCAGCTGTTCAAATATTTGCTTGGGAGAAAGGCGCTCATATAACGTGAGGCGCTCTATAGCCTGTAATACTTCATAAGGCATTAGGTCTTTCTCATCCGTTTGTTGTTGAGTGCTGTCATCGTCTTTGGGTCGAAGCTCGGCAGTAGGCTGCAAAGCATTGACATGCCTTAGTTCTTTTTGCCCCAGTGAGGTTTCTGCCCATTTGAGCCATTCACGGATAAAGTGTTTATCTACTCCTGCAATAGGTGATATGCCACCCGATGTGTCACCATCCATAGTAGTATAACCTACACTCCCTTCGCTACGATTAGAAGTAGCAATCAACAAAGCCCCTTTGATGTTGGCAAGCATCCAAATAATAGGGGAACGAGCCCTTGCTTGAATATTTTGTAAAGCAATATCGTGCTTGTGCCAACTCAGCGATTGGTTAATAATATATTCTATTTTTTTAGAGTAACTGGTCACATCCTCTTTAATGCTCCAGTGATGAAAAGTAGCGCCCAAATCTTGAGCAAGCAACTTGGCAGAGTTGAGGGTTTGATAGCTCGAATTGTCAGAAGATTGATATACACAGGTAAGCAAGTGTTTGACGATGTGCCTAAGGGGTGGGTCTTCTTCACGCAAAGCATCCTTCATTTGTTCTTCGTCAAAGGCAACTCCTGACTTTTCAAGAAATGCTTCCCAGCCCAATTCTGCCACTCCTCGCTTTACCATTTCGGCCACCATTACAGCACAAGTAGATGAATCGGCTCCCCCTGATAATGAGAGAATATAACCTTTGCTGCGGCTTTTGCGCATATAGTCAAACAAAGCAAGCGAAAGCACCTGTACAAACTCATGATTTTTGTTAAACTGAGCAGCTTCCAGGGTAGCATCAGAGTTCTCAGGGTTTTTAAAATCAACCTGAGCGGCTAATAGGTCAACGTTTTTAAAAGAAAACAATTGATTACGCCCAATTACTTGATTGCCTTGAGTAACAAATACTTGCCCATCGTAGATCATCTTGCCAGCTTCATTGCCTAACAAGTTGCAATACAAATATACAGGGGCATTGGCTTCCAACATTAGTTTTTCACGATGTTTGGCTTTAGCAAAAGCAAAATGACTGGCGCTGGGGTTGAGTATCAGGTTTACTTTACGTTTATTAAGTTGGTGTGCAGGACGCTTTTGGTCGTTCCAGGCATCTTCACATATTTCAAGGCCAATTTTAATATTTTTGGCAATGTAAATAATATCTCCAAAAGGGTATTTTTTCGTTCCTACCCTCAGCATCTCTAGCCTGCCTGCTTTCCACGCTTTAAACCAGCGGGATTCATAATGTACCCCATCATTGGCAAGGTTTTGCTTGGCTGAGAAACCCAAAATTTCTTGGTTATGCATTAGACACACACAGTCGTACAAGTCATTATCAAACCTTACTGGCAAGCCTACCGCTACTACAATATTGGTGCACCACTGGGCGATCTTACTCAGTTGCTCAAGTGCCTTGTCTGCCACCCAATCGCTCAAAAACATATCTTCACACCCATACCCTGTAATGCATAGCTCAGGCAAACACAATACATCTACTGATGCATCTTTAGCTTGTTCTATAGCATTTTGTATATTTTTTAGGTTGTTTTCCCAATCTAACGGAGTTTGATTGAGTGCTGCACCGCCAATTTTAAGCCTTGTCATAATTGTTGTTTATTTGAATACCTAAATTAGAAGGTTTCAAAAAACTTTCCAATTTTTGATTGCTTGGTTCTATAGATAAAAAACCGTTCGGAAAATCAACTTCCAAACGGTTATATTTTGCTTCAAAAGTACCTGCTCACTAATTGGCTGTAGTACCCGCAGAAGGTGTTGTGGTATCTTTATTGGTTTCGTTGTCTTGTTTTTTATCCTCAGCATCTTTAAAAAACCTACGCTGCATGACTAAAATAACCGCTACCCCCAGAAAAATAGCTGAATCGGCAATGTTGAAAATAGGCCAAAGTGCATAATATTGTCCTCCCAACCACTTAGGTAGGTGTCCTTCCCAAATGTCAAGGTAGATCATGTCTATCACTTGCCCATGAAACCAAGGAGTAGGCGAACCGGCAGGAGCATTATTTAAAAATACTCCATAAAACGTACTATCTACCACATTGCCCACTGCTCCGGCAAGTATAAGTGCTACACACCATATAAGCCCGGTATGGGCTTTGCGTTTGACAAGCAACGACATGTAGTAAGCAATACCTACTGTAGCGAGCAAGCGAAACAGGGTAAGGATGAGCTTGCCATATACAGAGCCTAGTTTAAGACCAAATGCCATTCCAGGGTTGAGTACATAGTGAATTTTGAGCCAGCTTCCCAATACCTTAATTTCCCCGGCCAAGCCTGGATCCATATTATAATGTACCAACAATTTCACCGCTTGATCGAGCAAGATTACAACAAAACTTAACAGAAAGTATTTATATAATTTATGTGTCTTTTTCATTCGCTTCAGAGATTCTTAAATGACATGGTAGTTGCCTTTACGCAATTGTCTTATATTTTTTTCGGCGTTTTTTGGCAAAAAATTGTTTTTGGCGCACAATAATAACAATAACTCCGATAAAAATTGCGGCATCAGCTATATTAAAAACTGTAGCAGGGACATATTTTCCACCAACAAAAGGGATCCAATGGGGTAAATACCCACCTAGTAAGTCGACGTAAATCATATCTATTACTTGTCCATGAAACCAGGCAAAGGGAGCATCAGCAGGGGCGTTGTTCAACAACACTCCATAAAAAATACTATCGATAAGATTGCCAATGGCCCCGCCCAAAATAAGCGCAATACAATAGATCAATCCTGAATGGGCATGACGATGGAGCAGTCTTCTAAGGTAAAATAATATGCCAATAGTGGCCAATAACCTAAAAATAGTGAGTGCCAATTTGCCATAAGTACGCCCCCATTCTACCCCAAACGCCATTCCGGAGTTGAGCTCATACTGCACCTTAAGCCAGTTGCCCAATAGATTAATTTGTCCTAAAAATCCTTGACCAATATTAAAGTGTATCCATAGTTTTACTGTATGATCAAGCAAAATCACCCCTAACACAAATAAATACACTTTGTAATGTTTCATAGATATTAGACTAAACTATTCTACCACCAATGTGGTGAGCGTTAAAAATGTAGTAATAGCAAAAATACAAAATGTTTGATAAAGAACCTTAAGGGTTTACAGCCTCTATTAACTTTATAAATTTGCCCTTGTTTTATTAAAAGTTTTCCCTGCAAAAACACCAATACTGAAAAAATGTAGTATCTTTGCGCACCAAAACCAATAGACAGACGGGTTCTGTCATTTATGGTCATTTACTTTAAGATAATATGGTAAGAATTAGATTAGCAAGAAGAGGGCGCAAAAAAAAGCCCTTGTACGATGTTGTCATAGCTGACAGAAAAGCACCACGTGATGGTCGATTCATCGAAAAAATTGGAACGTATAACCCACATACTGTTCCGGCTACTATTGTTTTAGACGATGAGCGCGCTTTGAAATGGGTATTGGATGGTGCACAACCAACAGATACTGTAAAAGCAATGCTTTCTTACAGAGGTGTATTGATTCGTAAACACTTAGAAATAGGGGTACGAAAAGGTGCAATCACTGAAGAGCAAGCAGCTCAAAAGTTTGAAGAATGGAAAGCTAAGAAAGATGCTAAGATTACTGCACGTATTGAAAAACTTTCTACCGAAGGCGAAGCAGCTAAAAAGGCTCGTTTGGCAGCAGAGGCAGAGGTAAGTGCAAAACGTGCTGAAGCTCTTAAGAAAAAACAAGAAGAAGCTGCTAAAGCTGCTGAAGGCGAAAACGCTGAAGGTAATGAAGCTGGCGACGCAGAAGCTACTGCTGAAACCAACGAGGCAGAAAACACTGAATCATAAACAAGAGATTCCGAATATTCAGAAAAATCACTTGTTCATTCTTGACAAACCTTTGCTTTTCTTGAGAAGCAAAGGTTTTTTTATGCTTTTCTATCGAGTTCAAAGCTAGTCACTAAATGTATAACAATGAATTTTGAAGATTGCTATGAAGTAGGCTACATAGCCAAAACATACGGAGTAAAGGGTGAAATCCATGCGGTGTTTGATGTGGATAACTCGGAAGAATACCGTGAAATAGAATCTATTTTTGTGGTAAAAGATCGTCACATGGTACCCTATTTTATCGAGCAGGTAAGATTTGTCCAAGGGTATGTACGCCTTAAATTTGAAGAAATAGACGATGTAGACCAAGCAAGGCCTCTGGTAGGGAGTAAGTTGATGTTACCTATTGATGTGCTCCCCGATACTAATGAGGAAGAATACTACTTCCACGATATTTTGGGGTATATGGTAGTAGATGCTAACCAAGGTGAAATAGGTAAAGTAACCCAACTCTATGATTCTACTAACCAAGATTTGATTGGAGTAACTCACCAAGGCAAAGAAGTATTGATACCTTATATCAAAGACCAGATCATTCAAAAGCTTGACCATGAACAAAAAATTATTGAGGTAACTTTACCAGATGGCTTGCTGGATGTGTATTTAGAGGAGGAGTAATAAACCCAAAAGAGGCTGCCTCTTCATTATGAGGCAGCCTCTTTAAATTTGTATTTATCTAACAGTTGCCCTCTAGCTATTTCTACAAATATAAACAAATGCAGGAGGAATATTTAAAGGGGTAAAATCACGACGAACTGAAGTAAATTGTTTTTTGAGCATACCAAAACTTGTCAGCGAATACTGAAATTGAGTATACACGCCATCAGGAGTAAGCGTATTTTTGATGGCATTCATTATATTGGTGTTCAACTCTTTAGGAAAAATAGCTAATGGTAAGCCAGATACAACTGCTTGAGTATGAGTGGCATTATGTTGTGCAAGATGTTGAGGAATATTTTCGGCAGAATCGGCTATTATTTGTAAACGCTCGTCTTTTATTTCGCCCAACAAGTCTACAAACTTAGGGTTTACTTCAAAGCTTAACAGCTTGGCATCAGGCTGCATTTTTTCAAGAATGGCTTTTGTAATACATCCATTGCCTGCTCCAAGTTCCACAATGATTTTGGCTTCAGAAAAATCAATGGGTAACAACATTTTACGGATCAAAAAACGAGAACTTTGGGTAATGGTACCTGCTTGCCTGATATTTTTGGTAGCTTCGAAAAAAAACTGTAGACGGTTCAAATCTGAGGGGTTTAAAAATGTAATGTCTGATAATAATGCTCTGCAAAGCTACAAGGCTAGGGGCACAAATCAAAAGATCCCCACACTAGTCCACCACAAAACTCCACCTGCTATGATCCACAATAGTATTTGGTGCCAAGGCAAAGTTGTCTGAACTTGTTGAGCAAGTAGTATTTGTTTGGGCTGTTTTGTCAGGTAATAGATGGAGAACTTTTCGTCCTCATGGTATTGGTCATATAAAGATTTGTTTACTTTTATTTTAGTTTGAGTAAACTTCCCTTGGGGATTTTTATTGCTATACTTTGAACGGGATGAAAAGTCGCAAATCAAATTCGCTGAAATTTCAAAGACAATAAACTTTCGAGTTCTTTTT
>NZ_CANLRP010000074.1 GCF_947493425.1 uncultured Microscilla sp.
TAAAAATAAGCCCAAGTGCCTATTTAGGACTTGAACAAGTTTCATTTTCTGATTCCCATTTGGGCGAAACGTAAGTAACTAATTAAACTAAGTGTAATATTTTATAATTTTAATATTTGATCCTTATGCAAATTAATAAAAACAAAAGTAAGAAAAAGTTGAAAAAATCCTTCAAAAAGGAAGAATTATCAATAAAACATCAACAAGTAATTAAAGGTGGATGTTGCATAGAACCGCCACCACCGCCACCACCACCTGCGGCAATGGCTTTTCCTGTTGTAAAATACAAGAAAAGCTAAATAAGATTAAGAAATAACCAGTATAACATTGTTAAAAGATTAATTTTTAAAGTTATGTTTAAATCCGTAAAGAATACAAAAAAATCTATGAAAGATTTTTTTAGTGTGGCTATAGCCACACAGAAAGCTATGCAAATAACTGGTGGTAATGGTAATAATAATTGTTGTGATAATGGTGAAATACCACCACCTGCGGCAATGTCTTTTCCGTTTCCTTTGAAAAACAAAAAAGGGTAAATCAAATTATAACAATGCTTTAAAGCTGAAAAAATGACAACGAACCGTTTATTTTTTCAGCTTTTTTTCATGTATGTTTTTTTGTGGTTTCAAACTGCTATATTTCGGTTTTAAACTACAAAACGTAATACAATGAGAAAAATTTACTTTCTAGCAGTGGTCACAGCGTTGCTATCAAGTTGCACACCACAAGTTCATTTGAAAAGTACGGGTAGGCTTACGTTGGCATCTACCAAAAACGTTGGTTTCGACAAGAAATATGAAGTACTCTCTAGGTCGGCTGGCTTTGACGAGAGCCAGGTAAAAGGGCTGGAGAACAGGAGTACAAAGCGAAAAACCAAAAGAAACATTCTTGAAAACTACGAAAAGCTCAAAAGCAACAACGTAGAGCAAGCCATTAACAATGTAATAGAAAGTGTGCCAGGAGGCATATACATGGAAAACGTAGAAATATTTGTGAGCACTGGCGGCAAAGTAGGGTCAAAAGATGTAAGTTTTGTGGCAAGTGGCGATGTATATGGTATGCCAGGCAAGGGCAAAAGTATTAGGGGTTTTTATGTGGGCTGCAAGGCTTTTTACCAAAAGGCTACTGGCACCGTGGTAGCTTTGGTAGATGATCAATATTGCCTTTTTCAGGCAAAGGGCAAACAAGAGCCTGAAAAACTACTATACGATGATTTGATAAAAGTAGGGAAATAAACAAAAAAGCCTCAGTACAATTGCTGAGGCTTTTTTGTGTTGTTTTTTTTAACTACAAAGTGCGAATATAGCTAATAAGCCGGACGGTACCTACTCTTTCTTAGTAATACCCTTAGCTCATCCATAGGCGCTACGCGCTGCATTTGTTGGGCTTGCCACCTTGCAAACCCGGTTGCTTTTAAATTACGTGATTTTTTTTGCATATTTGTAAAAAAATAACTTTACGGATGGTCTCTAAAAGAACGTTAAAACATAGCTTTTGTTTTCAAAGCACACTCCCTGTCAAAAACCCTCTCTACAGCCCACATACCAAAGAAATCCTCAATTTCATTTTGTATTTGGTTTGGCACTGCTACTTTTTTTGTAGCTATAGTCTACCAAAATTACCTGTTATTTGGACGTTAAATGTTAAAAAATAATAACGGTTATATGAAAACACTGCAAGACATATTGTACGATGACCTGGTAAGAACCCGTGAGCATTTTGCAAAGCTCAAAAAAAAGCGAGACAATGACCCTACCGAAGCGTGGCTCAGGCAAACGGTGGCCGCCAGATTGCAATTGCCCAAGGACACTACCATAGCTAACATAGTGCAGAAACTAAAGCAAATGAGCGAAGAAGAGCAAAAGAAGGCGCTCAAAGGCATAGTAACAAAAAACCCTGATCATTGACGATGACCAGGGTTTTTGTTTTAAATTTATAGGGGAATTCACATAACTACCCAAAGTTAGCGAGGTTTTTTGGGTGTTTTATCCTTAGAAGTGAGGATGTTTAGTAATTCTTTGTTACTTGTACTATATCTTTGCCTGTATCTACCATTAGTAAGGCTACTCCCCAAGCCAGTGTACCAGAGCCAATATTACCCAAAAGTATATACCCCACATAGCCCCAGAATTTCCTATCGTGCTTATGTGCCAGGTAAATGGATACCAAAAAACCCGCTAAAAAAATAAAAGCCTGTATTACCAGTATTTCTTTAGCCTTTTGTTTTTTTAGTGCGTCGTAGGTGTAAGAGCGTTGTGGGATTTGGTTAGTATATTGCCCATCGTATTTTTGCCGTTGCTCAAAAAAATAGTCCAGGCGAGATTTAAACCCTTCTCCTTGTTGTTGTTCCGTTTCATACACCCCATGATCTTCCAGGGCATTGTTTATGGCTAAGGCATCTCCGTTGTCAAATCCAAACATACGCTACTTCTTTTTAATCTTGATAAAAACCCCCAGTACAACCCCCACTAAAAGACATATATCAAACCAGTCTAAATTAACACTAAAGCTTACCCCACGCTGTGGGAGCGCGGTGGTATAGTTGTAATGGTACTGGCTTGGCAGGGGGGGTAAGAGTGTTTCTGGCGATGGTATTTGTTTTGCCACTTCTTTTGTAGTAGTACCTGCATTGCGGCAATTGCTACAGGTTGGCTTTTGCGCCCGTGGGGTGTTGCGTCCCCTTTTTTTGGTTGTTTTTCTTTTTTCGTTGGTTGTTGCGGTTGTTTTGCACATAGTGTGAGTGTTTATTTTTTTGAAATGTAAATGAATAAGCCAATTAGAACGGCAGCCCCTACAATGGCCAAGGCAATTTTTTGGTTATTTTGTTTGCCTGGCTTGGGCGTGGTGGTAGCAGTGGTAGTTGTTTTTACCGGCCCTCGTTGTTGGCTGGATGGGTCGCCATAAGCCACATTTTGTGGGGTTTCCCATCCTTCGGTGGCGTCGCCTTCGTGGTATTCGGGTTGCCCGTCGTTGTACATCTCAGGCGAGTCGGTTTCGCCCGTAGTATTATGGTATAATGCCATCTGGTGAAAGTTTAAGGTTGTTTGCATCAAAAAAAGCCCTGCAAGTGCGAGGCTTTTTTTGATCAATATATATACCCCAAAGAAAGATGTTTTTTGTGGCACTAATCCTACAAAAAAACAAGTAGTACCAAACGAGGCACAAAATAAAATTGAGGGTTTTTGGGGTTTACGGGGTGTAAGGAGGGTTTTTGGGTTTTTGTTTGGGGGGACCTTGTGATGTGGTTACTACCTTACACCACAAGGTTTTATCCTTAGAATCAATGATTTGCTAATTTTTTATCAATGTCCTAATATGAAACTCAGCTTCTTTTACTTCATCACTTGAATCAAACCATTTGCAAAGAACCTGATTGTTGAAATGACCCGAATGTGGACTTTTTAAAAGCTCATTCACAACCATTGTAGGTCCACCTGTCTTTAACTCTACAACATCACCTTCTTTTAGTTCTGCGTTATCTGACATAGAATTACATTTAAGATTAAAAGATTATACGAGGTTGTAATTTACGAAATCTTTATTCTTGAAAACAGCTTTTGAAAAGGAAATATAAGGAGTAAAACAAGGTAATAGTAAACAGAAAGAAGTTATTACTCCCTGAAAATATTTTGCCCTGAATCTTTCGTAAAATATTGAACAAAACGAAGAAGCAAAAGAAAAAACCTGCTCTACTGGCTGGAAATAGCCCAAAACCCACAAACAAAAAAAATGAGCCTTGCTTACCTGTTTGCCTCGCACGAGGGTTTGACCTTCCTTTGTAGCGTTTTTAAGCCAAAACAAAACGCTTTTTTTTAGAATGCCCAAACAATCGCAACAAAACAGATTTTCAGAACTTAAGGAGATTCCGCGAAGTAAGATCGTGACCAGGCGCGCGCTTTTTCAAGGCCGGCAGTCTAAATGGTCACAAGAATCTGTAGATAAGATTGTAAATGAGGGCTACGACAAAAGCCGAGAACCAATAGAAGTATGGTATGACGAGCAAACAGACGAATATGTAGTCGTTTCGGGGCATAGCCGCTTTGAGGCATCCCGCATTTTGTTGGAAGAAAAAGGCGACAAATCGCTGGAGACTTTGCCTGTCAAAGTCTTCTTGGGCGATTTGGAAAGTGCTATTGAGTACGCTGTTTTGGAATCAAACCGAAGTGGTACCGCTGAGGGGTTGCTATCTGACATACAAGCATTCAAAATTGCCCGTGAAAAAGGTTGTGTAGGCGAATGCCTAAGAGGGTATTTCAAAACAAATACCTACATCAATTCATTACAACGTTTGGCAAACCTCAACCCAAAAGGGTTGTTTTTGGAGAAACTTGCAAACGCAGCAGAAACGAAGAGTTTTCCAAACCTCCAAAAGTACGCGGAGTGGATAGGAGAACTAAGAAAGCAATATCCGGCTCTTACAGACAGCCACGAAAACGAGGTGTTCAATTTTTTGTACCTGAGTGGCAACAAGAAAAAGTTACCACAAAAAAAGGAGGACTTTGTGCAGCCAATAGAGCGGGCTTTGACAAATTTCTTTTTTGATAAGAGTAAACCGTTGAACCTGCAAAATTTTGCAACCAAAACACCTTACACCATTGCAGCCGATGCCCAAAAAAAAGAATTGCAACAAAAGATTGATAATGCCGAAAAACGCATTAAGCAATTGCGCGGGCTAATTGCCAAGGCAAAAAAAGAGAAAAAACAAAAGCTTGTAACACAATTTGAAGAAGAAATTGCCAGGCGCAACAAAGAAATAATTGCACACAATGAGCGCATAGAAAAAATTACCAGTGGTGCAAAGCAAGCTGAAAAGCAAGCCCCTGGCTTGTTTGATGATTTGCATGAAGAAGAAGAAAGTGTTGCGGGGAAGAAAGAAAAAGAACCAAATCAAGCACCAGAGCCAGAAGAAGAAGGAGCACCTACCGGAGAAAAACAAGAAAAAACACCAGTGCAAGAAAACGAGGAAGATCAAACCACAAAAGACGACATTCAACTCATAGATTACTCTGAGAAAAGCATCGCTCTTATGGGCAATACAAAGCCCTACGCTGAAAAGTTGGGGCGCAGGGGCTTGGGAGGAAAATTCAATAAGCGGCTTACCCACCCAAAAACGGGCGAGCGGTTTATGGGGTGGGTGTTTCCTGTGGCAAAAAAAGAAGTAGTAGAAGAGTTTCTGCTGACAAAAGAGGTGGCTCCACAGGAGGAAAATGGAGAGCCTACTCAAACAGAAAAAAAATACACACAAAAGGTCAAATTGCCTTTTCGCCAGCACTTAGAGGTACTTATTACGCTCAAAGAACTAGAAGAAGAAATACAAGACAGTCTAGGAAAAATCGGCGAGGAGGCAACCTTTGGCACGGGTTGGAAGCACATCATCACGCCAGAAGGGGGATTTCAATATAATACAGAAGAAGGGTACAGCGTAACCCCAAAGCTTTCGGTACACCAAGTAGGAGAGCTTATCTATGTATATGCTGAGTATGCTCAGAGTGAGTCTCAACAGTTGAGGCATGTAAGAAAAGCCACAAAAGTTAAGAAAAGTGAAAAAAAAGAAACCGTGTATGGGCAAGAAAATATAGAGACTATCAGTCAAAAGCCAGCGGTGCGAGTACCAACTCGTCTTTTTGTACCAAAGGATAAACGTAAGCCTTATTATGATTTTGGAAATAGGGATACAAAAGTAAGAGGGGATGTGCTACGAATGGAGGTACTACTTGGCAAGATGAAAATTGTGCAAACATACGGATGGAAGCCACTTGAGGGCTATTATGGCACTCTTGAAGATAGTATTTGGTATGTACCCAACCCAAACGAGCTGCCGAGGGTGTTCTATACAGAAGCACCGTACTGGCAATACGGCAGTGAAAGTGTAAGCTGGAGAAATGCAGCAGAAGGATACAGTTTAATGTACACGGGCAAAAACACCCCTGCTTACATTGATTTTTCTAAAAAACTTGACAAAGAAGGTAACAGAGAGTTAAGCGAAGAGGACAAAGAAAGGCAACGCCTTGCCAGAATTAAAAAATTTAGAAGTAAAGCTGAAACACTTAGAAGGTGGAATAAGCAAAAAAAGGCTGAATTAAAACACCAACACCGAAATACGCCAAAAAGAAACAAAGAATGGAAAAGTAAGGATGTTGAAGCCGACATACATGAAGAAACAGCCGAAGTCTACGAAGCAATTGCCAATGCTTTAGAAAGCAAGACTATATCGCCTTTGCTGGATAGGGTTTTTGTGTCTCCAAAGGAAAACCCTATATACTTTTTACTGCCTCAAAGAGATGGTTCCCGCGAGGGTTATTATGGCGTGTTTCGAGACACACGACCAGAGTACCAAAACTATAAGGATAACCCAACACCTTATATGAAAAGTCTTGGCGAAAAATATGGGCTGACCTCATATGAGGATTGGGATAATGTACACAAGGAACTAGAGGATTTACTTGGAGGGGAAGAAAAGAAGGCAAAAGATGAAAAGAAAAAGCGCGAACAGCGCCTGAAAGAACTAATTGACGAATGGAGATTTAGTAAAGAAGATGGCTTTCATCCAACACCTGAAGAAATCATTGAAGATATGGTAGACGAGGCTGATATTGAGCCAGAAGATACCATTCTAGAGCCAAGCGCAGGCTTGGGACACATAGCCGAAGAAATAAGGGAGGACCACCCTAAAAACTCGCTTGAGGTCTTGGAGAAGTGGGATTCTTTGCGCGAAATATTGGAGCTAAAAGGGTTCTCGGTTGTGGGAAATGATACACTCAAGCATTATAAAAAGTACGATAAGGTGCTTATGAACCCTCCATTTGAGAAGGGGCAAGACATTCAACATGTCCAACATGTGTATGAGCATAACTTGGAGCCAGGGGGACGCTTAATTGCAATCATGTCTAGAGGAAACTTTGACAAAAACTCTAGGCTAAAGGCACGCCAACAGTTCAATACATGGCTTGATGAAGTTGGTGCACATGTGGAAGAACTTCCTGAAAACGCATTTAAATCATCATTTCGTCCTACTGGTGTACAAACCAACATGGTAAAAATAGATAAGCCAGAAGACACAACACCAACTCCAAAAAACCAACAAAAGCCTATTGCTGGGAAGAAAGAAAAAGAAGTACAGGAAGCGCCTAAGCAGGATAATACATCAAACAAACGAAAGGCAATAGCCTTGGCAAAAGCAAAAGAACGAGAGAGAAAAAGACGACTTAGACTAATCCAGATATAAACAAACGCTATGGCATTCAAAGATAAAAACCTAAAAAAATTAGCGGACATTGATGCTTCAAAATACAGCAGCAACAAAGCCCTGAAAGACGAAATTGAGAGTATTCAAAAAGATTTGGCTTATTACCAAGAACAAGATTTCACAGAAGAGGAAGTACTTGAGGTGTTGGATGATAACCACACTCTTTTGCTAGAAAAAATAGCCGAAGCTGACAAGCCCACACCAAAACCAAAAAAGGCAGCCACACAACCCAAAATTAAAAAAGTAGACAGGGCAAAGCTAGTTGCTACAGATGTTACCAGTTGCCGGAGGGTAATTAACCTCTATGAGCGAAAAAAAAGGCAAGAAAAGATTGAAGAGTTGAAAGCTAATGCTTTGGCAAATGCCAAAACCAGTAAGGAAAAAAAAGAGATTGAGGCACGCGATTCTATCAAAGATTTTGAGCCTAAGAAAACAGTGCCCGAAGTTGTAGAGCAACGCCTTGAAAATATTATTGAATACGTGATTCAGCAAAGGGCGCTCACATTCGGCACAGAAAAAAAACTAAGAAAAAAGGCGCTGAAAAGTGTCAAGGACAAAGAAATGAAAAAAGTTGTCAATGGCATAAAACAGCTAATTTTGAACGAAAGCCGAGAGGCATACACTGAAATAATCTCAAAAGTAATATAACACACTATGAATATTATACTAAAAATTGGCGACAAAGGTGACCAGGTGCGCTGGCTACAACGCAAATTGCGCATAATGGATGATGGCTGGTTTGGCGTAATCACCGAAAAAGCGGTGAAGGACTACCAACGCGAAAATGACTTGTTAGTTGATGGTATAGCAGGTCCCAAAACACTTGCTACATTAGGCTTACAGACTGGTAATGCTGCACAGTGGATTTGCGTACACGTAAGCGCTACCCCTGAAAATGCTACAAGCATTGATGCCCGTTGGGTGAAGAATTACCACATGGGCATAATGAAGTGGAATAAGCCAGGCTACCATTTTGTGATTGAACAGGATGGTACACTAGTGGAGTTGTGGAAACTAGACTTGTCTGATGGCATCCAAAAACAAGAAACTACCTATGGCATTGGCGGATGGAGAGATGCTGCCGCAGTGAATATCTGCTTAATCGGTGGGCTTAACAGTCACGGACAACCCAAAGATACACGAACGCCCGAACAACGCAAAACCCTAGATGCACTTACCAAGGCATTGCTCAAGGAAGCTCCAGCCGCCAAGTTGGTAGGGCATAATCAGTTTTGGAATAAGGCGTGCCCTTGCTTTTCGGTGCCCAAATGGGCAAAGGAAACCTTAAGGCTCAAAGACGAAAACATAGAAACACAGGACCCATTCGGGTACGCTCGCACATTCAATGCCTAACCCTAAGATCAATCAACCAGCAAGCAAAACCTGGTAATGGGCAAGCCCGTTGCTAGGTATTTTTTCAACAAAGCAAAAAACCACTATGGGACGCAACAAACGTTATCCTCATCAAATTCTGATGGATGAGGAGAGTATTGATATTGACACATTGCCAGACGAAATCCAGAGAGCTATCGTCATCTTTGAGCGAGGAGACAAAAAAGATGCAGGGTATAACCCTGAACTTGAGCCACTGTCAGAAGAAATTGAGGCGCAAATACGTGATTGGATGGACGAAGAACTAGAAGCAGATGAAGACTGCCCGTGTAAGAATCCAAACGTACATGCCATTTTTGTACTATACTATGGTGATGGAGTAGAAGAGGTGACCAGACAACAACTGAAGGCACTCGGCTTTGACACGAAAATACTCAATCGCCGAGGGCGACCACGCGAAGAGGTAGAAGTAGGTGACTACAAACTCAAGCGTCAAGGAAAAGGCAAACAAGAAAAGTACAAAGTAGAAGAAACAGAGCCAACCGAAGCCGAATAATCTTCTATAGTATAAGTATTTTGTAGCACTCCCTTGGGAAGTGAAACAAAATAATGTATGCAAAAACATCATATTCAACCACAAACTATTTTTCACAGCTATGAAAGAATTTGGTAATCAAATGTCTGCCTGGATAGTAGGTACAGGCATTACAATATTTTTGGGTGTTGCCCGTATTCTTCAAATGTTTGCAAAGCATACCAACAAGGATGCATTGCAGCAACGGGACATTGACCAATCAAAAAAAAGCATAGAAAAGCTTGATGAGCGCACTTTTGTTTTCAACAAAGACATGGGGTCAGTGATCACTGAAAACAAATACCTGAAAGAAAACAATCAAAAATTGGTAGAAGAAAATCAAAGTCAAAACATCGAAATAGCAAAACTCAAGGATCAATGGAATGAGTTTGACAAACGACTTATCAAACTCGAAAAGTAAGCGATGGCACTCCCATACGAAAATATAGCCCTTAACCGCTATGGTCAAGGATTCATTACCAAAGTCAAAAACATATCCAAAAACCTTGGAATCAAACCTTCCTGGCTAATGGAAGTAATGAATTCTGAATCTGGGCTACGCCACGATATTAGAAATAACATTGGTGCGGTAGGGTTTATACAATTCTTGCCCCAAACAGCATACGGGCTTGGCACCAGCCCTGACTCACTGGCAAATATGACAGGAACGGCACAACTGGACTACGTACAAAAGTACTACGCACCCTATTCGGGACGAATGAAAAACCCAATCGATTTGTATATAGTTGCTTTTTACCCTTACGCATTAGGGAAAAGCGATAATTATATAGTAGGAAGTGAGCAGGGCGATGCTTACGCACGGCTTGTGAAGCAACAAAACGCACCTTTTGACCTCAACAAAGATGGTTATGTGAGTTTAGGAGAGTTTAGGAGATTCGTTCGGAAAAAATTCAAGAATTTACCTGAATCGGATTTTACGGGTGGTTTTTTAGGTTTAGGAGTGGATAAGGGAAAAGTCTTTGCCATATCAGGCTTTGTACTACTAGGGTTAGTCTTGGGCATTTACTACTTCAGAAAGCAAATTTTTGGCTTTTATAAAACGCAAGCCAAAAACTTGCAAAAGGCTGTCGACAAAGTAGTCTAAGCGGCAACTTTTAAAGTAGTTGTTTGCTCCTCTTTTTTAGCCCTATACCAATCCATCAAAATCCGACGAACTAGTGCCGACTCGAAACGGTCGCCCGTAACTAAAGCTTCGCTATTGAGCATTGCTTTTACTTCGCTTGGTAGCCAAGTTTTCACTTGCACCATATTATTTTTTGTAGAGGCATTCATAACAGTTCATGTTAGGTTTTTAAATAATTCCCCTGCAAATATAGCTAAAAAACAATGTTTTGATACTAGACTGGTACCAGTCTAGTCCCAAAACATTTGCACTCCTATTTTTTACTCAAAATCCCCAACATAACTTTAATCCAACAACCGAAAATTTCAAAAATGCAAAGCAACAACATTGAATTAGCTGGCTTGAGCTACATAAAAAAAATAGTAGCCGATTACATAAAGAGTATGAGTAAAAAACACCAAACAGGTGTAAAACTCATTCTGGCAAATGACTACAGACTTGAACCTTTAGGTGGATCATATATTTATATAGTCAATTCACAAGGTCAAGTACTGGAAGAAATTAAAGTAGAAACTTTACTTGAGAACATAAAACAAAAAGGAACTAACACTATAGAGAAAAACAAAGCAATACTCCAAGTTGCAGGGCAATATGCAAAAGCCAAAGAAGCCATAGAAAGCATTGACCCAAAAGGGCAAAGCGGGTTGCTCTATGATTACATTGCTGACAAGGAAGAAGCACTTAACGCTAATAGCATTAAGGTAATTGTAAGTTGCCTAAGCACACAAACAAAACCACGTACACCAGGCATGCATAGAAGAAAAAGAGAAGTATTGCACTACCAAATAGCAAAATACACTCCTGAGCCTGAATTACTAGATTCAGGGGAGTTTGAAGACCTTATTAGTAAAGTTACTACCGTACTTATTCAATCACAAAAAACAGTATGATAACGGTATATGGAGACATTCAAAACTCTATGGATAATATTGTAGGTGTGGTAGGTCCTAGTCGTTTCCTACAATTACTTAAGATCATAGAGAATGCAAACAACCTAGAAGCAATCAATAAAAAAGAAGGCTCAAAAGAGCAATCAATTGCTGATTTCATTCTGGAAAGGGTAGCAGAGGAGTATAGTATAAGTGCCAAGCAAGTGCTAGAAAAAAGGAAAAATGTTGAGGCTAAAATGGTTGCTACAAACCTAATATATCATTACTCCAAACTATCCATGACAGAGGTAGCGAAAGTAATGGAATATTCAAGCACTTATATGGTATGGAAGCATATAGATGATATGAATACAATTATTCAATTAGAAGGTGTTTATACATCAATAAAAGCCAAATACGAAGCAATAAGCGTAAAGACAGAAACATTCATTAAAATGCTTGAATTAAATTGAAATGACAGAAGATAAACAAGCCGAAAACCCGCTACCAAACTTAGAAGAACATCCGCTCCTTGCACCAGTAGACCCAGAGCAACATGTAGTAATTGATAAAACAAACATTCCTCTACCCAAAATTGCAGATGAGGACAAAGAAGACAAAGAAAAAGAAATTACAACTATTGCTGGGAAGAAAAGAAAAGAGAGGGAGAATGCAAGACTAAACGAAGAACAACCTCTGTATCAGAAAACAGAAAAGGAGAAACCAAAACAGTTTGTTCTACCAAGCAACGATACAGAAGACAAGGCTAAGTCAGAAGAAAGTTTTGAAGAAAACATTGAAAACGACCAGCTAAACAACTTCGAGTTTTCAGGTGGCGGGAACATGTTTGCTGATACAGCTATAGGTCTTATCCAGACATTTTTACCATTACTGGTTAGTAACTGGATACAAATTGACTCAATGGAAATACTAAAAGCTGAAAAGCAAGAAATAGTACCACTAGGGTCATTTGAACGTGTTAATAAGGTTAATGACCGCAATAAAGACATGCTAAATGAAACTATCTCTCAAGGAACAAGGCAAATACAAAGACCACTTGAAGATGTGTTATCCAAGCGATCTATTGAACCAGGACCAGAGGCAAGCCTAATGATGGCTTTAGGTGTTTTTGGATTTTCAACATTTTCTGTAGCTAGAGATATACGAAAATCAAACAAAGCATTCTTGGATGACCTAATAGATATACAAACTAAAAAACAAAAAGAAAACAAAAAAAAGAGCGAAACAAAAAAATAGACTATGGCAAAGGTAAGAACGAGAGGTATTGAGGTTGCTATAGGTGAACAAGGTGTAGGAAAAACATTTGTAGCTGTAAACTACGCAGAGGCTTATACCAAAAAGCACAATGAGCCTGTTGTTGTCTTTGATCCAAATAGGGAGAAAGCCTACGCACACTGGGAAGAGGTAAAATTAGCTGACGTTCCATATTTGACAGGACAAGGTTGTTATCGCGTATCCCCAGTAGATGAATATGGTGAACATACTGATAACCTTCTACCAATATTACTATACCTCTTAAAATGGTTTAGCAATGGGTTGTTAATAGCAGAAGATATTAACACTATTTCCGTTGGACTAGCAACACATGCACTAATAAAAGTTATAGTAAATGTGAGGCACAAGGGACTTGATTTGCTGTTGAATTTTCAAAGCCCAAGGGCAGTAGCTCCACGCATACTCGATAACCTGAAATGGATTAGGTTGCATAAATCAGCATCATTTAAAAAGACAGTAGAAAACTACGAATCAAAACGAATTGCAGAACTAATAATAAGGCAACAAGTCAAAGAAGGTAATTATAGATGTTATCTGTACCTAGACCACGCAAAAAACCTCATCAAAGGAGCCAGCAATCATCAAATAAAAATGGCTGCACGCGAATATTTAACTGAAAATATAAGCCAAGTAAAGCAGACAATTTATGTAAAGCTAAAGATTAAAAAAGACAGCGAAACTGCAAGAGAAAAAGCTTTGAACTACTACCTGAAAGAGAAAAATTATTTCCAACCTTATTTCTAAAAACCAACACTATGGAATATAACAACCCACAGCAAGCAATAGCACACTTTAAAAAGCATGTACTACCAACACTTACGTTTGAAAGTGAGCAAGAAAAAAAACAAACGATGGCTTATGCCAACCGACCAATGGGCGACTGGAGCCCCAATAAAATCAATCAGTTTTTGGAAAAATACCCAGAACATTGCCAAATAACCTGGCAATACAACTTTTCGGAAAAGGTTGAGCAAAACGAAGAAGCAAAAGAAAAATAGTGCTTATCTGGCTGGAAACAGTTAAAACACCACAAACAAAAAATTTTAGGCTTGTGTGGGTGTTTGCGAGAAACTTCGCAAATGCCTTACTTGCCAACTGAACACAAAACACTATGAACATTATTGATATGGCGAAAGTTGCCTTAGTTGTTGCCATAATCGTTGGCGCAAATGATTACTTAATCAGACCTGCACTTGACAAAAAAGAAAGGTAATTCCTATAGGTTCCTTATCGCTTAATCCAATCAGCAAATAAACATGAGAAAAGACAAGATGAATGCATTGCGAGCACAAGCAATGCAGGAATATACAAACTTCACGGGTGTGTCTGACAAGCCGCTCGTAAATGTAGTACCACAACAAGGCTACTCACATTATACAGCACACGATAGCCATTATAACATGGCAGGGGAAAAGATCACTGTGGAGAAAGATGGTGAAAAAGCAAGCGTGAAACGCATTCAAGAAAATGACCGCACCTACAACTTACGAATAGTAAACCTTGATACGATTAACGATCAGGAAGTAGAGCTATTTAATGCTTTCACGAATTTGAACGAGCCAAATCAGGGCAATAACCCTGATCATATTAACATTACTAGCAAAGGTTGGGATTATAGAACAATATTGCAGAGTTCTACTGTCAACAACTTTGTTATTGGAAGTTGCCGCATAATGGTTGGTGATACTAACCAACTTACCGAAGATTTCACATTAACTGAAAAACTTGAAGGTGGAGGTATTAAACAAACTCCTGTAGACATTGCCTCAGAAATAAACCCCGAATACAACACTGATAAAGTTGTAGACCTGAAGCGCCTTGACTGGTTGATACATGGACACTCTGGCATTAAGTTTAAGTTGCTGAAAGGTCAGTATATAAACCTTATAATGAAGGTAAAGCTACGTGGAAACATAGCCAACACATTGCAAGGTATTCCAGTAGTTGAAGCAGCTACCAGCACCTTCAGAAAATAAAGTTTGAAGTAAGAAAATAAAGGCTGTCTAACTTAAGGCAGTCTTTTATATAATAACTCTAAAAAGCTTCAAATTATGGAAAACACACATTTGTCCGCATTAATTGCATACACTACTACAGTAAACACAAATGCTGTGGTAACCTTCCTAAACTCTTACAGTGTCCAAATACCAGAAAGTGTAAGTACAGAGGCTATAAAACAGTATGTAATACAAGCTATAGCAGAAAATGACGGCGCTTTAGAAGCCTTTCTTGACCTGCACCCGGAGCGGGAAGATTTTGCAACGAATATTATGAATAGTTCTCAACCAGCCAGCACTTCAAACCCAACCATTACCACAGAAAAATATTGGAACGAAAAGCGTATCAAAATTAGCGTGCTTGTTTCGTTAATGATTGGGCTTGCCGTGCTTTTGGCAATCAAATTTGAATAGCTTATGGCATTAGGAGCAATATTAGGAGGCGCTGGGGCAATTGTCGGAGGGATTACAGGCATATTCACATCGAAGAACAATAGAAAAGCAGCCGAAGCCAAAGCCCACAGCGACCAGGTGGTATCGAAAAACCAGCTTGAGGCCGTGAAAATTCAAGCCGAAACTGACAAATTGAACGCTCTTCTCCAGGTAAGGATGAGTGAACAAAAATCGAAAGACCAAAAAATGACACTCGCCTATGTAGGCGCATTCGTTGTAATCCTGCTGATTTTCTTCAAAAACTGACCTAAAAAAAACCAGTAATGTTCAGAAAAATAAAATGGAAATGGTGGAATGCCACCGGATACCGTAGCCGAATTGCAAGGCTAAGGGCTGAAAGGCAAAGGCTGGAACCTACTCTCAATCTGGGGTTGCCTCGCACAATAAGCAAAAAAGAAAAAGAAATTCTAAACGAAGAGTTGCCTAATCCTACCCTACCAACCGCAACTGGAGTGCAAACCACCAATGGAGGCAACAATAATACAATGATTTGGGGAATCGTTGGTGGAGCTGTGCTTTTGGCTGGAATCATCGCAACCATCATCATAATCAAAAAAAGGAAAGGAGATGAATAATGGCTAATCGTAACAATGACCTGAGTTTTGAGTTGAGTGAGGATGAGTTATGGATGATCGATGATAAAAAGTTCGAAGAACATTTTGACGAAGGAGAGATTCCGACTGTTCAGGAAAAAAAGCCACAAACAGGCTATAAAAAAGCTGGTGTCTTCTACCTGCTCAACGATATAGGAGACATCTTTGGGAAAGCGGTTGATATTCGCAACAAGATTTTGCACGGACCACAAGGACAAAATCAACCTCCGACAGGGATCAATTACCAGCCACGCCCACAAAAGCCAGCCCCTAAGAAAAACCACTTGCCATTGGTAGCAGGTGGGGCAGTGTTGTGTTTAGCAGGCGTTCTAATCTATCAAAAAACGAAATCAGGTTAATATGCAAAAGACAATCTATTTCAACACAAAGGATTTGCCCACACAGCTTCATATTACGGTCAAAACTCCAAGTGGGGCAAATGTAAGAATTGTAGGTTATGACCCAGAAAAGCCTAATACTGTTTATTTCTTTTTGGAACAAAAAATAAGGCTGAAAACACTCACCTTGCCAATGCCAATCTCCCCCAAAAAACTAGCAGTAAGTATAAGCAGTCAGGGCGAATTCAGTATTCATCACGCAAAAATTGGGATGATCAAACCAAGCAAAAAAATGCTTCGGCTTACTGGGCAAACAAAGAACTTCATTCGCCACGCTTTTGATTTTGCCGAAAGTTGTGGGTACCTGGAACAAGGTAATACATACAGTAATGATGCAGGTGAGTACCCTATACATTACTACCCCACACTGCAAAAAACGCCCGCAAGAATCCACAAAGAAACGGGGCATATACAAGTAAGTGCCGAAGACTTTCGTCGCTATACTATCCCCATGCGGATGTTTGTGCTTTTGCACGAATGGATGCATTGGAGCAAAAGTACTGGAAGTGAAATCAAATGCGACCTTGAGGCAGCAAGGGTTTTTCTTGGGTTGGGATTCCCAAAATATGAAGCTATGGTAGCAGTCACGGAGGTACTACACGACAATCATGATCACATCACAAGAGTAAAAGCACTACAAAAGTTTATCAGAGAGTACAACTAAAAATCACTAATTATTTTGCTGGGAAGAAAGGAAAAAGATGTTTGATCTCATTACTAAATACACAGGCGGACACCCGCTCAGGCTTGATGACCTGGAATTGATAATGAATGCAATTGCTACGGGCTTTGATGCGTTTGGAATGGGCATAGGTGGAGGACAAAACACCATCTTAGCAGGTGCAGAATTAGCACTTACGTCTAATTCTTGGGAAATATCAGAAGGGTATGTGTACGCTCAAAACGAAGTCTTTTTCGTGCCCGAACAAAAGGGAAGTATAGTACCTGGCACAACCGCTTATTTGGAGATTGCAGAAATACCAGCAGGTCAGCCAACCACCTACGAAGATGGAAAAACCCATCAAGTACATGTTGAAAGGTTGATGAAACTGGTATTTGCTGACCAATCGAATGAAAAGCGAATACCTTATGATTCTTTTCAGAAGAATAATCTTGGTGACATTAGCCAAGACTATTATTTAAGGAAAGATGAGGTTAACGTCTATTTTACGGCTGTAACCGCAGATGTAGAGGACTTAACAACCGATATGGTAGCTGTAACGGCTGATATGGAAGATCATGCCATCCAGCTTGAGGCAATTAATCTCGATATTAATGACATTCAACTTGACCTAGTGGCGATTACCGCAGATGTAGAAGATCATGCGAACGATATAATAGCTCTCACCGCAGACGCTGAATACGCCGCAAGAAATCTTGTGCCGTTAGGCACTATTGTAATGACCGACGAAGTCAGCTTTTTTGACGCCAATGGCTATGGCTTATCAAACAGTACTTGGTTTGGTTGGGCATTATGTTGGGGGCAAGCACCAGGAATACCAGACTTAAGAACAAGGTTCATATATGGAGCAGGGACAATCAATTCAGGGCTAGGAAGTGTAGGAGGGAGAAACGAGGTGGTTTTGTTGGAGGAAAACTTGCCAGCACACAACCACCATGCGCCAGAGGGATACAACTTATTTCTTCGCAGAAGTAAGACAGGCGAAACAACAACAACAGCAACGACCGATGGCAATGGTTCGGGGACTGAGCCAAGCCTGGTCAATGGGATTGAAGCGTATACTGTAGGACAGAATAAGCCATTTTCGACAATGCCCCGCTATTACACTCTAGCATATGCAAAAAAAATATCCGCATGATGAGAAGCATCACAACCACCATACGTAACCCCTCCCCTACTCCCAAAAAGATCACTTTTTTTGGTCGGTTTTTGGGCATTCCTACCATACAGGAATTACCAATTATCTATCGAAGGGAGGAAGACTTGGGCAGCCTACCAGATGCCGAGCAGGTATTTGTATACCAGCAAAAAGAAAATGAGAATGCTCCGATAATTTTGAAGGCTAACGAAGTTCAGGCAAACACAGTTGATCCGGGATTTCGTCGGCTTGAGAACGAAGTGCTGACGAACCCCATAAGGATTTTGGGCATCAAGATACGCTCAAGTAATCAGGAACAGTACTTCAATAGCAACCTGACTTATGTACAAAAAAGTGCGGAAAGCAGTAGCGAAAGCAGGGTAACTATTACAACCGGGTATAATCCCTCTCACAACAACCCTGTATTGGAGTTGAGTGATGGGAATCAATTCAAAAACTTGATTTTCGACGGTTCATCCTACTTGCAGTTGGAAAACTTACAACCTAACACAAGTATTACAGTAGAGTTTCAGTATATCACTCAACAGGATGTATTGCAGCAACAAGGAAGTGAAGAACCTAACACACTCACACCCCCAAAAGAAGAAGAAACTCAAGAAATAGATACACGCAATTTTTTCAGGCGCTGGTTTTTCTGGACAGGAACGGGCAAGCGCCCTTGGTGGTCTTATGTGGTTCACCCGGTTTGGTTTCCTATTTCGCTTGTTGTTTTGGTTGGCTTGATAATTTGGATCGCCAACCATGACGAATAACAAAAAACGCAAAAACGTCCAGTACATAATACAGAAGTACATATCACACTTTTTCATTTTGTACCTCGTTTGGTGCTACTCGTCAAAAACCTTGAAATACAAGCCTAATCAAAAGAAATTTACATTCATCAATCAATCAACCAGCTTTTTTCCCTTACCTAGAAATCGGTATTTCACAAAGGTTCAACTGGGAAGAAAGAAAAAATACAGCTATGGCAAGGATAAAACTCACAGGTAAACGAAAAATAGAAGCAAGAAAAAGAATTGCCACCATCAAAGAATGGGGTGATCGGGCATTCAAAAAAAATGGCAAGCGAAATTTACCCCCCAAACAAGTAAAATTAGCCAAAGAATGGCTTGCTGAAATTCGACAATGGAGAATTGAAGCTGCAAAAGCACAAAAAAAATAATTATGCCAGAAACAATTGACAACCTGCCACATGAGTCTTCTTCTGCCAATCACTGGATTGCTTGGCACAAAGCCCTTAAAAAGCGCTATGGCAACAAGTCAGCGAATTTGCTTTTTTCGCAAGCGTGGGAAGAAAGAGGCGAGGATTATGCCAATACAACGCAATTAAGAAACTATGCCAAAACTCAAGGGATGGAAATTGAGGGGGATAGCATTTTTTCAGGAGTTTCAGACAACGTGAAAAATACCTGGTCAAGCTTAAACAATGGCTTCGCAGGGATTGGCGCGTCGGCAGCCCTTGCCATTCTTGTCGTACTTGGCTTGATTGGATTTGTAACCTACAAGGCTATAAAAGATTAAAAAACATGATTTCAATACCAATAGATAGAAGCATACAAGCACAAGAAACAGACTCCGAAAACCAAGCCGAATTCTCTGGTTTGGTAGATGGAGCCGCCAGCATTGCGAAAGTCACCATATTCGCAGGAATTATAATGGTTGGGGCTATTATAGCCCTCATCATATACATCACCGTGAGAGGCGGAAAAGCCGCCGCAAGGAATCCGGAACGCGCAATGGACTTGGCTGAAAGAGGCGTAGGCATTGCCGCAAAAGCAAAAGGGAGATAGTATGGAAATGGATAGAAAAACGCAGTACCTGGTAGCAGGTGGTATTGGGGTGATCATTATCATTGTATTACTTACCCGAAGCAAAGCTATCAAAAAAAGAAACGCGCAGGAGATAGCTCAAATACAGCAACATTTGGAGGATGGTACTGGAGGAATCGGCAATAACTCAGTACAAAACAACCTACATAACATCATACCAGACTATTACACTGGAGTATTAGATGATGCAAGAAACATATATAATGCTAGAGCCTACTGGTTAGGATATTTTTTTGACAAAGACTCTGTAGTGTTAGATACATTAAGAAACAAAACAAAAAGCCAGATAGCAGCACTACGGCAAAAATTTCAAGAAAAATACGACAAAAGCTTTGACGACTTTCTTGACTTCTTGTCTGACGAAAACTATGATCTGGCTATGGATATTATTCAAAACGCACCCTAACTTACATGACTGACAAACAAAAAAAACAAATTGGTGCCATTGCGGGCATTGGCATAATAGGTTTTCTTATCTGGTACATCTTTCTGGATGGGAAAGAGAAAATTAAGGTAGCAATGCCCCTGAGAAAAAAGAAAACACCCAGACTGGATTATGGGTCAGGCTCTAGTTCTTCTGGTGGCAGCTCAGGAAGTTCAGGGCAAATCAGTAGTGGTTCGTCTGGTGGGTATGGTTACAAAGCAGAATATCCAATGCAGTTTGGAAGTAAGGGTGAAGATGTAAAGGAATTACAACAAGCACTGCACGATGCTAACTTTTCGCCTGGTGCAATAGACGGTATTTGGGGACAGAATACCCAAAAAGCAATGGAGAGTGCATTGGGGAAATATGGCATACCAACAATTAGGCACTATGAAGATTTGAAATATGTATTGAACAACCTTTAACAAATGTAAAATGAAAGTAGAAGTTGATAAGAAGAAACTAATGATTGGTGCAGGCATTCTGGGAGCAATTGCCTTGCTCATTTTGGGCGTGTACTTTATGAACAAAAGAAAGAAAAAAATTCAGATTGAATATAGTACAGGCGAACTCGATGAGCAAACAGAAGACCGGGAACAAACCTCGGTAGACGAGGCTTCACCTTTCCCCCTATCAGCAGGTAGTAAGGGGAAAGAAGTGGAACAATTGCAGTTATACCTGCTAAGAAAACACGGTTTGGAATCAAAGTATGATGGAGTCTTTGACCAAATCACACAAGACAATGTAAAACGCGCATTAACCACTGAGCAGGTAAGCCAAGAAGTATTCAAAGAAAAAAGAATGTCCGATTACAAGACATTTAAAAACTAACCAGAAATGAATTTCATTGATAAATTAATAGGGTCAGAAGGGATAAAGACAGATAACCGCGTAACTGTCAATATCAAACTTGAGAACGACTTCTACTACAAGCTATTTCTTACTTGTTCAGCCATTTTTCTCGCGTATTTTTCAATCAAATCACTATTCAATGGCAGTACAAACTAGATTCAAACAGCTGAATAATGAAACATGGGAAATGCCAAGTTTCACCGTTGGGGTAATTGTCTGCATGTCAGACTCACAAGGAATCGTGAAATTGATCAATACGAACGGTGAAGAATTTTTCCTTGTACCAGGAATGACTTTGGGCTTTAGCTTTATGGCTAAGTCAAGAGAACCAATAACAATAGATGCTACTAATGGAATAGCACAAGTAGCTTGGGAGAACTAACACTATGCAACAAGACAAAAGACTACAAGTTTTTTACGCAGTAGTTGGTGGATTTTCGCTTATTTCTGCATTGCTATCCATCTATGTAAGCGCAAAAAAAATAAAACAAATAAAAGAGTCTGGAGAGCCTATTCCCAGATGGCTAGAGATTCTACTTTTTTAACACCAATATTATTCAACAATGAATGTATCAATGCCAAGTGTGTCAGAAGGAGGTAATGACAAAAATGTTAACAATCCTTTTTTTCCAAAACCAGAGGAATACCAAGAAGTGGCAATAGTCAACCAAACAATCACTATCCCAAAGGATTCAAAGGGTATACTCATTCAAGGCAATAGAGTTCAACAAATTATACCAGAAGTTGGGGCGGAAAATCACCAACTGGTAATGGTTAGAGCAGCACCAGGGTACAACACCCTTATAATAAGTCAAGGGGTAAAAATGAATACAATATATGGAACAAGAGACATATATTTGAGAAGTCAAAGTAACGATTTTACAATACTGTACCCTATCGATGGACAATTTTACGAATTATTGAGAGGAAGGTACGCAGACTAATTCAATCAGTTTTTTTTATTAAAATTCAACACTATGAATAATCTCAAACGAAGTAGGCTATTTTTATTAACAGCCTCTCTCCTATTCAGTTTCACAATGTCAAGTTGTAGCGAATTCGGAAAAGGCTTCTATGCTTATAAGCTCAAACAAGGACGCAAAAATCTTGAAAAAAAGTTTCCTTATATCAAGCTAAAAATGGTCGTAGATCAAGAAGGAAACTACAAGCTCTACTCTACTCAAACAGGATTGATTAAGGCTTTTCAAATCAAACCAAGCAATCAGGGCGATACAGTCAATGTATATTTAAGTCCAGATTATGATTACCTTGAAGAGAAGCTATACCATTTCGGGGTAAACCAGGCTAAAAAAGCCAAAAAAAAATGGGAGGATAGAAAAAAAACAAAACTCCCATAAAATTCATTCACCAGCAAAAACAAAATCCACTTGGCAAAGTCTTGTGGATTTTTTTGTATCAAAAAAAAACAGCTATGAAGTTAACACACCCGCTAAAAAACGAAGGAGTAATCACCAGTACCTACAAATGGCGAGGTAATCACTTCCACCCTGGCATAGACATCGCAGCAGGAATGGGTACCCAAATTGTCGCAGTGGCATCAGGTATAGTAGTACAAGCTAAACAAGGTTGTAACGTAGGGCAAGCCTACTGCAATAAAGGCCTAGGAAACTATTGTGTGATTGACCATAAAAACGGCTACTACACAGCTTATGCACACTTAACAGACCTGCACACGAAAGAGGGGCAGAAAGTGCGTGGAGGAGATGTAATAGGGACAGAAGGAAGCACAGGATATTCCACTGGCTCACACCTGCATTTTGAACTACGAACCGACCTCAACCTTGTGCAAAAGCCAGGTTCCCTTGACCCCTACCCTTACCTATATGAAGGTAAAGAGCTACCTATTTCAAAAAACAACTATTTGTTTGAAATAGTAGCTACAATACTAGTTGTTGGATTAATAGCAGTAATCTACAAAAGAGGAGTATTTACAAAAATTAAGAGCAAGATAATAGGACAGTAATCTTTTTCTTTCTTCCCAGTAAAGCTAAAGCTTATTCTTTTGTAGTAGTGTGTAGTAACTAAGTAGTAAGAGTAAATATTAACACCTTACTACATATAAACCACTGATAATAAGAAACTTATAACCTTTGTAGTAATGTAGTAAGGTGTTTTTGATATTTTCAAGGTAAAGACTTACAAATAAAATCCGTGCAGTTTTATAAATGCCTGTTAAACAAGGCTTTCCATTTTGGGTGAGTGACAAAAGTTACAAGGCTTAAAAACACCTCTGTGTGCTGCATACGGGTATTTTGATGTATCCCCCCCTCGCCACTATAACATACTAAAACCCTGTAAGTTAACTACTTACAGGGTTTTCTACTTTAGATCGTGTATTGAAAACTGCAGTTTTTGTGATTTCAATGAAAATCACCTATTAACATAATCTACCTAACACTTAGCCTAGCTTCTTTAAGGACTCCCCTATTACAAAGTACATTTGATAAACTCAAACCACTACCTTCTCAACCAATGTATTGGGTTAAGCAATTTACTGTTTTGCCATATTTGGAACTGTAGCTGAGATACACCTCCTTTGCTGGTAAATACTTTTCCTATGACCTGCCCGGTTTTTACCACGTTTCCAGGTCTTACCCTTACATTTTTCATTTTAGCATATACAGTAAAGTAGTTACCATGTTGAATCATTACTACTTTGCCAACCATTCCTGGAATAGTAGCTACTGTAGATACTTTACCTTGGTATACAACCCTCACCAACGCTCCCTTTTTGGTCTGAATGTCTATGCCTCGGCTTTCTATTTTTACATCTTTAAACACAGGATGTTTATGCGTACCAAACCCACGTACTACCACCCCTGATACAGGATATTTTAAATGCCCTTTTTGTCGGGAAAAACTTTGGGCATTTTTTTTACCCGAAGCACTCAACTTTACTGTAGGGGCACTCTTACGTCCAGTACCCACTCTGCCTTTGCGTCGAGTACCTGTGCTTGACCTACTTCTACCTCTCACTACATGGGTAATTAAACGATTTAACTTACTCACATTACGACGGCTATAACGAATATCGCGACGTAACTTTTTTTCTTTAACAACTAATTTTTTGATAAATGCCTTTTCTTTTTTTTCAAGGCTTCGTAGCGTATCTCCTTCTGAGAGTTTATTTGCCAACAATGTTTGTTTCTGTGCCACAGTTTGTTTCAAAATATCTCGCTGATTCAACATACTGATTTTGAGCGTACGAATTTTATTCGCTTGTTTTTTACGCACCTTAGTATATTGTTTTAAATACTGAATACGCCCATATAATTGATTGATATTGCGAGAGGAAAACAACAGGCTGAGGTGGTTATAATTATAGTTAGCTTTGGCATATACATGCAGCATACGTGCATAAGCAGACTTTAAACCGTTTAGCTTTTTTTCTGAGACTTTAATTTTATCCTCCAGCTTTGAGATATCAACCTCTGTTAGCTTTATTTCGGTCTTAAGTTCACTTACCAAGCTCTCTTGTGCTTTTATCTGTTCTCTTATAATTTTGAGCTGTCCTATGTGGTTACTCTTCTCTGAACTGACACTTTTTAAGCTCGATATTTTTTTTTTCAGATATTTTATTTTTTTCTTTTTTTGCTGGACTAACTGCGTTTTTCGGCGTTTGCCTTTTTGACTATAACCTTGCCAATAGTTGGCAAACAACAAAGCCAATGCAGTTACTACTCCCAGGAATAGCAGGTATGCCTTTTTACGGAAAAAGTGTCTCAAAGCCATTATTCTCAAAATAGATTTTTGCTCCATGGTTTTCCTGGGTTTATTCAAAGCAAGTGTTTGTAAACAGCCAATTTAACACAAAATAAAAGCCCTGACAAATACCACTTGTCTCAAATCAGGGTTTTGTCAGGGCTTATGTATAATAGTATGCTTTTATTCTCTTTTATATTTTTTAGATACTCTAAAAGGGAACTTTATTTCTTCATCGGTGAACTCTACTTTTAGGTATTTTATAGATACTGAGGTAATCAGGTTCTGCTTTTTTTGTTTTGACTTGTATTTTACGGTGATAGAGCTCTTTCCTGGAAAAACCTTGTCATTGTAAGCGGCATAATCTTCATATACCATTCGCAGCGAATTGTTGGTAATGATATCGGTTAATAAAACTTGTTCGAGCTTACGGTTTCTGTTATTGACATAGTTTTCTATGTCTATGTGCTTTCTTTTTTGCTTAATCAACCAATACTTCTCATTTTGTACTATTTTACTTTTAGTGGCTCCTCTGAAAGGCATATTACCTAATATCATGGATTGTAAAAGATCAAAGTTTATATCAAAGTTAAAGTTTTTGCTCAATGTCTTGAAATCTGACACCTGGTAAACCTTTTTCATTCTATCCAATACATAAATAGAGTCACGGGTAATCATTCCTCTGAGCCCTTCAAAACCTGTTTTACTCACAGAAACCCATATTAAACTATCTTTTTTCAAACGCAAACGAACTTTAGCTTTTACGTCGCGTTCGGCATCATGAAAATGCAATTTAAACTTAGATTTGAGGTAAGCAAATTTGGTTTCTTTTGCTAAAACACTGTCTATAGGCGTGTTTTTATGGCGGGTAGTTAAAGCTGTTTTATTGCTTTTGCATGAAAATAATATACAACCAAATAACGCAATAAACCCTAATGAATAGATTTTTTTAGTGATATACATGGTATTCTTTAATGATGAAAAATAAGGCAGGGCTGCACTGTCTTTCAATAAACATCAAGCAAAAACCCTCACGCTGCTTTACCTATAATTACTCATACAGTTTTTTATCGGCGATCTTCTTATCTATAAACTGTGATGTACCTCCCAACTCTTTTGCTTTCTGCCACTGTTCGATAGCCTTAGCAGTGTTGCCCAACTTGAACAAAACATCGCCATAATGCTCATAAGTGGTTCCTTCTGGTGATTTTTCTAGTGATTTCTCTAAATATTTTTGCGCGTTTTTATAGTCTTTAGCTACGTATAACACCCATCCGTAAGTATCTAAATAGGTGGCATCGTCGGGATTGTTTTTTACCAGTCTTGCGGCCATTTTTTTAGCCTTGTCAAGGTTTTGTTTTCTTAACGCCAGGAAATAACTATAGTTGTTTAATGTATAAGCGTGATTAGCATTTTGCTTCAGCACCTCTTCATAATAACCAAACGATTTTTCATATTGTTTAAGCCCATTATAAGCATCTCCTAAACGAGCATTAAATTCATTTAATAAATCTTTGTTATTAAAGCTTAGTCTTTTGCCCTCTTCCAGTGCTCCAGAAGCTTCTTCAAACTGGTTGGTGCTTAATAATGCAGTACCATTGTATAGCCAAAACAAGGCATAGTTTGGGAAAGTTTCCAGAGCTTCTTCTGAGTGTACAACTAAACTATCCATCATGTTCAAGTCAGACTCAAGTACTAGTACTTGAGTCCACACCTGCAACACAGAGTTGTCTTTGCGAGCAGCTTTGATATAATACTTTAATGCTTCTTTCTTCTTTCCCTGTACTGCCAGCATATCAGCATATATGGTGTTTGCCTGCGCTTGTTCGGGGTGCATTTCTACTACCGTTTTTGCCAACAACACTAACTCGTTCGACACTTTTATCTTATCCCCTTGTTGTGCATACTGAACCAACAATTTCACTTTTTCATCGCCATTAATCTCAGGGTCGGAAAATGCTTTTTTGAGTTGGTTAATGGCTTTTGCCTCTTCTCCTTTGCTTTTATAAATACTGGCAAGCAACAAATACACCCTTGGGTCAGGGTCTTTTTTCTGTTTTTCTATTTCTTCCAACAATGGAAGTGCTTCATTCAGTTTGTTGTTAGTCACCAACAGCTCGGCAAGTGCTACTACATAGCGGGTTTCTTCTGGTGCAAAGCTTACCAGTTTTTTTCCCTCTTCTATGGCTTTGTTAAATTTGCCCTGCTGGAGGTATATCTTTTGTTTGGCATAGATCACATCTTCTGACAGTCCAAAAGATTTTTCAAGCGTTTCATACGCTTCAATCGCTTCACCGTAGTCTTTTTGTAAAAGGTGCAACTCTGCCAAGTGATAGTTATAAGACGCTGCCCCTTTTACATTGTTCATCAGCTTTTTATATACTTTAGTAGCCGCCTTGTACTTAAACTGGGCTTTGTATATTTCTGCCAGCAACTCGTAGTGATATTTATTGTTTTCATCAAATTTCAACGCACTTTGAGCATGATTTTCGGCCTTACCGAGTTGCTTTAGTTTAAAGTGACAAGTAGCTATTTTGTATTGAATACCCGCATTTTTGGTTTTGATGTCAGCTGCCTTTTCAAAATTTTCTAATGCAGTATCGTATTTCCCTAAGATATAAAACTTCATGCCTTCGGTAAAGTAAAAATCGGTTTCTACATCTTTGCGTCCTACTGATGATTTACCCCCTTGTGCACTTACCTGACGCAAGCTCAGGAGCAGGAGTGCCATACTCAATGCAATAAGTTTATAAAAAGCTTGAATGTTCATAGTTATATTATGGTTATTATTCTTTTAATTGATTATAGTCGCCAATACTTGCATCGGCTGCTTTACCTTTATAAGATACATGATTACCAATCATTGAATTGGTCATGTTGGCATCTACAATTTCAGAATCATCCTGAACAATAGAGTTCTTAATAACAGTATTTAACACTTTAGAGTTGCCACCTATAGAAACGTGTGGGCCAAGTACACTGTTATGAATTTCAACATTTTGTCCTATATATACGGGAGGAATGATCACAGAATTGATGATTTTGGCCGACTCATCTACCAGTTGTTGGTCTTGGATATACTCCAGGTAACGTTGGTTGGTATGCACTGTAGCATCTTTGTTTCCACAATCGAGCCATTCACTTACTTGTCCAGGCTGAAACTTCACTCCTTTCGACTTCATGTTTTCCAGTGCATCAGTAATTTGATACTCTCCCCGGTCTTTGATATCATTATCGATCAAATATTGCATTTCATCTCTAAGAACAGCTCCATCTTTGAAATAATAAATACCAATGATTGCCAAATCAGAAACAAAGGTTTTTGGTTTTTCTACAAAGTCGGTAATATAGCCATTTCCATCTATCTTTACCACTCCAAATGCTGACGGGTCTTCTACCTTTTGCGTCCAGATAATGGCTTCGGCGTTGCTATCAAGCGTAAAATCTGCTTTAAATAATGTATCAGCAAAAGCTACTACAACATTGCCATTAAAATAGTCTTTGGCGCACAATAAAGCGTGTGCTGTCCCTAGTTTTTCGGTTTGATAACAAATGGCTCCTTTAGCACCTACTGATTCAGCTATTTGCAATAATTGTTTTTCTACAGCCTCACCAAAATCAGCTCCAATAATAAAGGCAATTTCGGTTACTTTTTGCCCACAAACCTTTACTATGTCTTCCACCAGACGGTGAACAATGGGTTTTCCTGCAATAGGAATCAAAGGTTTAGGTACTGTAAGGGTATGAGGGCGCAAGCGAGTGCCACGGCCAGCCATTGGAATAATAATTTTCATAATTTAATGTCTAGTTTAATTTCTGTCTGTTTTTAAGTATTGTTATGAGGGTATTATGTGTTGGTGCTTCCAAAGCCACCTTCACCTCTGGCGGTTTCGTCAAAACCTTCTACCTGCTGCCACTGCACATGTACAATAGGTCGGGGAATAATTTGCACTACACGGGCAGGTAAATCTAAATCAGGCATTTTAACATCTACTTTTCGTAGAGGCACAAGGACATTCCCAGTGTAAGTTCGGTCAATCACACCTACACTGTTTGCCAGCATGTAGCCAGTTTTAGAAATAGAGCTACGGGGCACTAAGTCAAAGTACCAACCATAGCCAGGTTGTACTTTGATACCAGTATCAAAAAACGTGACATCCCCCACCTCTTTTACTTTTTTTACCAACGTAAGGTCATACCCACTATCCGAGACCCGCTCTTTGAACGGAGGCACCGCGTCGGAAAGTGCTTTTACCCACTTAAAAGGATATTTTTCGCTTATTTTAGCAGTAAACCCAGGCACCAAAGCACAAAGCCTGGCATATATTTCCTGGTTGGCTTCCAGCCCATAAGAGGCATGGTCATATAGGTTGCCTAAAAAATCGAGGGCATTGTTTCTTTGCAAATTAAGCGTAAATAGTTTTCCTGTATTGGTTACTTCGGCGGGTATTTTACAAAAAGCTTTGATGTCATATAGCAGATTTTCAGAACGAGTAGTAAGTGTAAACTCTATAGTATCCAGATTAATATTGCCGTAAGCATCAAACACTCCACGAATAAAGCTCCACTGCAAAAACTTATGTTCGATAGCAGGTAATTTAGCTGTGGTCAGGTACTGATCTTCAACTGACACTTGTAGCCACTGGCAAACGCTCTGTGCTATTTTGTCTGACTCAAGTTTAAGATATGCCTGTCGCCCCGTATTAGCATCTTCTATTTCACCTATAGGCAACTCCTTGTCTATAATACTGCGTAACACTTCCAGCATACGTACTTGCTGATAAGCCACTCTTAACTCTACTTGGTGTTGATCAACTATTCCATTCGCAGCGATCCACCCCAAACAATACGCTTTCCCTTCAGTGTCTATATCGCTAAAAAAGTTGTTAGCTAAACTCATAAATTATATTGGTTGTTATTTGCTGTCAAGTATTCAAACTGTTGTTTTGGTCAAAAAACGAGGCAATTTAGTAAGTATAGAAATAAAAACACAAAGCATTGAGAGGGTTCTCCTCTAAACAACCCAGAAAGTCAGCAATAACCCCACCTAAATATGGGACGTCACTGACCAAAATAAATGATCACGTAGCACTATATCAGAAAATAAACCCGGCAAGCAAACCACATAAAATAATCCAAGGTGGTTTTACTTTAGTAAAAGTTAGTATAAGAAAAGCAGCAACTACTAAAGTCATATTAAGGTAATGGTGGGCTCCGGTAACCACAGGGGTAAGCAATAATAAGGCAGCTGCTATTACCAAACCAGAACTTGCCGCATGAATGCCTTCTAATGAAGCCTTCACAATACGGAACTTTTTGAGCTGTTCCCAAAAACGAATGACAAAAAAGATAAGGAAAGTACCAGGTAAAAATATGCCTGCTGCAGCAATAAATGCCCCCCAGATTTCACCACCAACTCCGGCCCCTGCTTCTCGCATAGACAAGGCACCTATAAACGACACAAACGAAAATACAGGACCAGGCACGCATTGAGCCAAACCAAAACCAGATAAAAACTCTTGTTCGCTAAGGTAAGCTTTAAACTCTACAAACTCGGTAAACAGCACTGGAATAAGAACCTGCCCCCCTCCAAAGATAAAGCTACCGTTACGGTAAAAGTTTTCAAACAGTCTCACCCATAAAGGAGTATTGTTAATGCCTACTACCAAAATACCTAAACCTACAATGAGCATTACTCCAAGGTACAGTAGAAAATTTGCCCATTCAATTTTAAGTGGTTCGGGTTGTTCTTTGGGTTGGTGCTTGAACTTACGAAACGCGGTAACCATCCCCCCTACTACCACTACTACAGGAAACACAAATGGAGATTTGAATGTATAAGCACAAGCAGCTGATACGATTAATAGAACTATCCCGGTTTTGGTATTGACTACCATGCGAGTAATGCGATAGGCAGCATAACAAACCAGCCCTACTGCCAAGGGTTGGACAAACCGGAGAAAGTCCAGAGAAAAACTCTGGTGATGAAAGTAGGATATGGTAATGCCCAATACAGTCATAATGATCATAGCAGGCAACGACCAGATCAACAAAGTAAGATAGGCCAGGCTAGGGCCTCCTATTTTAAACCCTAAGGCTACTATCGTTTGTGTAGAGGTAGGTCCTGGCAAAATCTGACATAAAGCGTTGAGTTCTAAAAACTCTTTTTCTTTGAGATATCCTCTTTTTTTGACGAACATGTCAATGAACAGGGCTATGTGCACTTGTGGACCTCCAAACGCAGCAATGGAGAGCCAGGCAACATCTCGTAAAAATATGTAATACCTGATTCTTTTCATTCTAAAATATAGAAACCACTGCTTTTGATGCAGTGGTTTCGTTCCCCATTTATTTATTTTTTCAAACCTATTTCTCGTAAACGTTCTTCTAAAAACTGCCCCGCAGTCATGTCTTCATACTGTTTGGGGTTGTGCTCATCTATACAACTCTCCAGACAAGTTAAATCCATATCGGAACGAGGGTGCATAAAAAACGGAATAGAATAACGTGATGTATGCAATAGTTCTTTGGGTGGATTTACTACCCGGTGAACAGTCGACTTAAGTCTATTGTTTGTCAAGCGTTCAAGCATATCCCCTACATTTACCACAATCTGATCGGGCAATGCAGTTACTGAAATCCATTGATTGTCTTTTCGCAAAATCTGAAGACCATCAGCGCTTGCTCCCATCAATAAAGTGATGAGGTTAATATCGCCGTGAGCAGCTGCTCTTACTGCATCATCAGGCACTTCGTTGGTATTTGTAATAGGATAATAGTGAATAGCACGTAAAATGCTATTGCCGTTATGTACTTTACTCTCAAAATAGTCTTCCTCTAAATCAAGGTAAATCGCCAATGCTCGCAACATTTGTCTTCCTGCTGCTTCCAGTGTTTGGTAGGCAGTAAGGGTGTTTTCCTTAAAAGAAGGTATCTCCTTAGGAAAAACGTTGTCAGGGTACTCGCTTTTGATAGCGTCTCCATCGGTTACCTCCTGACCTACATGATAAAACTCCTTCAGGTCACCTGTACTTCGCCCTTTAGCATGTTCTTTGCCTTTGCCTACATAACCGCGTTGCCCTGACAAACCTTCAATTTCATACTGTTGCTTTACCTCTTGTGGTTGAGCAAAAAACTCCTTCACACTGGCATAAAGCTGTTCAGTGAGTTCATCTGTAAGCCCATGGTTTTTTATAGCTACAAAGCCTATATTGTTATAAGCCTCCCCCAAATCTTTTACAAACTGAGCCTTTTTAGATGCATCGCCTGATGTAAAATCGGCTAAATCTAAAGAAGGGATTTCGTCATAAAGCTTTTCGCTCATATACAGTAAGTTTATGTTTTTTATATGTAACTTCTATTGTTAAACAAAATTAAGACTTTGTAGGGAATAATGGCAATTATGTAGAATTATTGAATAAAATGGAAAGGTTCTGTGTTAAAAAATAACATACAATTAATCATTGCCTTGTTTTTTAGTCTAAAAATGAATTATATACATCATATAAACTATTTTTTATACAAACTACAGTGGCAATGAAACAAAACACCGCAGCTAAATTATTTCAAGATAAAATACTTGATAAAGTACTTGCTCAATTGTTGAACCTGCCTAATCAGGTTCAAACTCAAGCACTTACACCGGGCAAATGGTCGCCTATACAAATTATGGGTCACCTGATAGACTCTGCCACCTATAACAGTCAAAGGTTTATCAAAGCACAATGGAGGGATGACCTTATTTTTGAGGCATACCCTCAAAAGGCTTTAGTTGATACACAACGTTTTCAGGAAGGTAACTGGAGGGATGTAATTGAACTGTGGTATTGGTACAATATACACATTTGTCATATCATTCGACATATTCCAAACGATGCCTGGAACAAAGACCGGGAGCCACATAGTATGGCTACCGAAAAGGCTTCAGTTAGATTAAGTGACTTAGTGTTAGATTACATCGTGCACCTAGAGCATCATCTCCAACAAATTTTTCCTGACTATGTGCGCCAAATCAACCCTGAGCAAACCCAGTAAATCAGGTTTGAAAAAAGAGAATTAAGTAGACTTACTTAAATACAATTCTCATGAACTTCTTATTTGATTGACTACTATAATTGTTTAAATTATAGGCATGACTCACTCAATTCCTTCTGATGCTTAATTAGAAACACTACTGTTTTTTCAATCTACCCCAAATTTTGGTAGTCGTTAAACTATCATTTAGAGTTAAACCATTGGAGTATAACACTCTACTTCACAGTCTAAAGAATTACACAAAAGCATTCTTAAACTATTGCATATTAGACTAAGATACTTATAATGGCAAACAATAAGCTTGTGTAGATGATTATAAAATAACTTATAGTTTTATTTTCATAAGAATAATTATTGCGCATCAATCATAAAAATGAACTGTAATGAACATTACTAACAAGCATCAATTAGCAAACAATTAACAAAGTACTATACTTCTTTCAAACCAAAATTTCAGATAGTTCTATGCAAATATTAACCAACCAACCTACCGAAGAAATATCAGCTAATGACTTATTTTTCTATAAAAACTGGGCTCGTTTTGCTCGTATTATGCAAATACAAAGTGGGCAGGACAGCGAAAACTGGGCTAATCATGTGTTACAACACCTTGTCCCTTTTGTAGAAGGTTTTCAAGCTACACTTTATCTCAAAAATATTGCGGATGAAGAGGTTCAACTAGAAAGCTTTCGTTTTATAGGTGGTTATGCCATAGAGACTGATCAGGTGAAGGACATCATATATTTAGGCGAAGATACTATAGGGTTGGTAGCCAAAAGCAAAGAAAAATCGTACATTACCTCTCAGGAAGAGAGCCCCGTTTTTAAAGCCGTCAACACTACTCTATTAATTCCTATATATAGCATACTTACTTTACCTATTATTTATCAAAAAGCAGTATATGGAGTATTAGAAATATTGTTTCATAAACCCCCAATGCAGCAATTTCTCGATTTTTTGGATAAGATCAATAACAATATCGGGGCGAACCTTTGCTTATTGCTCAAAGATGAAAAAATTAGGCTGCAAAATAAAGATCTAAACCATCAACTAAGACAAACCCGTAATCACCTGATTATTTCGGAGGAGTTTCGTAAACTACACGGCAGCCTGACGGAAAGCGTGGAATACGCACAAAATATCCAAAATGCGATTTTGCCTGGTAACTCAAGCTTTGGCAAATTGTTCCAAGACTATTTTATCATTTATAAACCTAAAGACATTGTTTCAGGCGATTTTTACTGGATGGTACAAACAATTAATCGTGATAAAGAAAACGAAACCCTCTCAAAAACAATTTTTTTGGCAGTGGTAGATTGTACAGGGCATGGGGTGCCAGGTGCTTTTATGAGCATGATTGGTACTATGTTGCTCAATGAGATCGTCAGTAGGAAGGGCATAGACAGTCCAGCTCGTATCTTAAAAATGATGCATATTGGTGTAAGAGCCGCCCTTAAGCAGTCTGAGGGGCAAAACAAAGACGGAATGGATATTTGCTTTTGCAAAATAAAGCCCCAGAATGATGGCCAACAAGAAATAACTTTTGCTGGGGCAAAACGCCCTTTGTACTATTCAGAAGATAATCAATTATTTAAAAAACCTGGTACCCGTAGAAGTATTGGTGGTGACTCACAAACAAGGAGTGAACCATTTGTGAATCATACGATTATGCTTGCTACAGGAGATAAGCTTTTTTTATCCACTGATGGTTTCAAAGATGTGGCAAGTCCCAAACGACGAAATTTTGGTCAGCAACGCCTTGAACTACTGCTACAACAAGGCTTGGAGGACACCCTACAAGCACACCGTGAATTGTTGTTAACTCGTCTGAAACAACACCAACAAGATGCTCAGCAAAGAGACGATATAACGCTTATAGGGGTTCAACTATAACTTTTACTACCTTCCACGCCATATCCACACATCGGTGTAAGTAGTTTTAAGTTTTTGTTTGGCTATTACTGCCAACTGCCTGGTTTGGTAGCCTGCATCAAACGCTACCCTGAGGCGCCGTTGGCTTTGCAACAAACGGGGATTCGCAAAACCAGCTTGCCTGAGATGCTGTAGCTTTTGTTGTGCACTGGCAAGGTGGGTATAGCTTCCTGCAATAAGATAGTACCTGCCCGATATAGTTTTGGTAGAGGTTTGCGGGGGGCTCGTATGCCTTGTTTTGTCATACTGGTGCAATGAGGTTGGTCTGGGCGTTTTAATACGTTGTTTTATTTGCTCCCAATCGTGGTAAATCATTGCACCAGCATTTTGCATAGGTTCATCTGCTTCAAACCTTATGCCTGCTACATCTTTAAAGACTCTGGCAATGGTATATAGCCACACATCACTCTCGTAGCCCACATACACCATATGAAAATCGTATAGGTTTTCGCGGGCAGCTGCATAGTAAATATTACGTCTAATACCATAACAAAACGCTTGAAAAGCCGCCTTGAGGTTACGGTATTTACGGTTTAGCTTACCTGGCATAGCCTGATAGGTAGGTAAACCGTTAACCATCAACCTGTTTTGCCAGTGAAAAGCCATAGGGTTGTTATACCAACGCGGAAACGAGCAACTTCCCAACCCACTCTCACTTACCATAATTGCCGTTAGAAATAAGGGATTTATGTTGTGTTGCTGAGTCACTGACACTATAGCCTGCGCCATTTGTAAAGGAGTTATTTTAGGCTGAGCATCTACCTGCTCAAGAAAGTACAAAGATTGAGGGAAGTAATCGCCTAAAAAAGTTGCCAAACGTTGGGTAAACTTTGTGCCGTAGTAATCTATTCGTAGTGGTTGATTATAGTGTGAGGTTTGGTATTGATAAAATTTACGCTGGGCTGCTTTTTGAGCAGTACTGTCTCGCCTCGATATGCCATAGGCTGGACGAACACAACGAAAACCAATATCAAAGTTATAGTTGCTGGGCGCCGAAAAAGACCTATAGTTTATTTGTAGGTACTTTGGGTTTATACTTCCCCAACTTCCCCCTTTGAGCACTTTAGTTCGGTTGGTAGTGTGCCAGTCATTGCACCAATGCCAAACATTGCCACTCATTCCTCTAATTCCAAAATCATTTTTAGGCAACTCGTTTACTTTAGCCAAGCGCCACCACTTACCAATTTTTACTCCTCGTTCATTGTCATAATTTGCCTTTGCAGGATCAAAACGATCGCCCCAAGGGTAAGCCCTTTTACCTTTGCCTCCCCGAGCAGCTGTCATAAACTCTGACTCAAAAGGCAGGCGATATCCTTCGGATTCCTTGTTGAGCCGCCAACCTGGATAGCCCCAGGTATCTAACTTACCAGAAGGCACATAGGCGGGAGACAACCCTTCCATTTTACTACGCCAATTGCAATAGTCTACAGCGTGGTACCAATTGATCCCAGTGACAGGTTGCAGACTTTTGTTATAAGTAGCTTCGTCCCAGTAGGCAGCAATGGTTCCTCCAGCTTGTACATATTTCCTGAAATCCTGATAAGTTACTGGAATAACATCTATATAAAACTCATGACCGGCAACTTCGGTAGGCACCAACACCATTTTTTTGAGCCCTGTATATTCTTTGGGTAAATCTTCAAACGATTTTGCTTTTTTACTAACCGACGAACAAGCTCCAAGCATTGCCAACAGGCAACACCACCTAACGGTGTTTTTGATATATAGCCAAGTTAACCTCATTATGCAAAACTAAAAGGTTTTGGCAAAAGTGCAACTCCTGAGGCTTTGATTATCACTAGATTAAGACTAGGTACCAAGGTATTTTGCATACCATTGCCCAAATAGAGCAGCTCCCGAATGCATTTGGTGGGGCAGTTATACCACTGAGGGGTTTGAAAAGGTTAAAGAGAACTCATTTTGAGCGGTTGGTCTAAAAACCGGCTGATAACAAAACCTTTTTCTTAAAAAACGATTAGTTTTGTTATAACAATATTCGGTATACTGCATCTAAACTATGACATTTAATCTATTACCAAAGTATAAATCTAACCATCAACGGTTATTACTGCATGTATTGTTTTGGGTAAGCTATGTCTTATTCTTTGCCATACTTTGGGGCAGTTATGATGACCACTATTACCGCGAATTAAAAGTGCAGATTTTGCTGTTACCAGGCAGAATGTTAATTGTCTATTTCAACTTATATTTTTTACTACCTCGTTTTTTACTACAAAAACGCTACCTCAGTTATATTCTTTGGCTTATTCCCACCTCTATGCTGATAGGTATGTTTAGTCGTTCCTTAATTTTTTATTTTTACTACCCCATTTATAACCCTGAGTTTATTAAAACAACCTATTTGACTACTGAAGTAATTGTTCAGTATGTGATACCAGACCACATAAGCAACCTATGGTCATTATTTAAAGTAATAAAGTTTGCCCTAGGATTCAATACAGTATTGTTGCTTACTACGGGGGTTAAAATCCTTAAGTTTTGGTACAAAGACAAACAAGCAGCAAAATTACTGGAAAAGGAAAAGTTAGAGGCTGAGCTCAAATTTTTGAAAGGACAAATTCACCCACATTTTTTGTTTAATACGCTCAATAATTTGTATGCGCTTACGCTAAAAAAAGATGAACATGCCCCCGAAATAGTGCTTAAGCTGTCAGACTTGATGAATTATATGCTGTATGACACCAACACACAATATATAGACATAGAGAAGGAAATTAACTACATAAAAAACTACATCGCGCTTGAAAAAATCCGCTATGGCAATCGGGTAGATATTTCTTTTAATATAGCTGGGCAAGTGGCAGGCAATAAGATAGCCCCTATGCTGATACTGCCTTTTGTAGAAAACAGTTTTAAACATGGAGTAAGTGGAGAGATTGACCATGCCTGGATTACGATAGATTTACTACTACAGGGCAATCAAATGACACTGAAAGTGGAAAACAGCAAAAGTAGCGAATACATAAAACGCTCGCAAAGAGAATACGCCAGTGGTATAGGTTTGGTAAATGTAAAGCGCCGTCTGGATTTATTATATAATGATCAATACGAACTGAAGGTGTTTGATGATGAGCCATCTACTTATTTGGTTGTACTTAAACTTACACTAGAGTCGTCATTTGTGGCATTTGATTCGGTAAAACCTCAAGTTGACCAGGAACAAATACTCCCTCAAAAACCAGTAAAAAAATAAGACTATTTCTACCTATTAAAACACCACTCGCACCCCGTATTGGTGATAAATAACCCAAAAAAAAGATATGGCTAATTTAAAATGTTTGATTGTAGATGATGAACCGCTTGCCCTGGATATTCTGGAAACATACATTCAGCGTATAGACAGTCTTGAACTGGTGGCACGATGTAACAATGCTATAGAGGCATTTAATCTGATTCAACAAAAAGAGATAGATTTGCTTTTTTTGGATATACAAATGCCTAAACTTACTGGCATCGATTTTTTGAAAAATATCCATAACCCACCTAAAGTAGTCTTTACTACTGCTTACCGCGACTATGCATTGGAAGGATACGAATTAGACGCCGTTGACTATTTGTTGAAGCCTATTTCGTTTGAACGCTTTTTGAGGGCAGTAAACAAAGTCTCGCAAATGAACAATCCTACCCCAGCCACCGCCACAATACCCGCTACGAGCACCATAGATAATTCAGGGTATGACCAGGCTTTTATTTACCTGAAGGCAGATAAGAAGATGATTAAGTTTTTGCTCAAAGATATTTTATATATCGAAAGCCTGAAGGATTATGTAAGAGTAAAAACAGCTTACAAAGAAGTAGTGGCGTATCAGAAAATAAGCTATTTGGAAGAGAAACTGCCCGAAAATAAGTTTTTAAGGGTACACCGCTCTTTTATTGTGGCAATAGACAAGGTAGAGGCTTTTTCGGCTACAACCATAGAAATTAATGGAAAAGAGATTCCTATTGGGCGAAATTATAAAAATGTAGTGCTCAAGGTACTCAATCAAAATAACTTACTGGGGGAAGGTTAACATTAATGTTCTCAATGCTTTATTTGTTCTTTTATCAGTAAATATAAAACTTGTAGCACCGAATTAGGGTAGAATACCCTACTTTATTCCTCTCACACCACCGAATATACAATTCTCGTATCAGGACGGTTCGATAAGTTTTCATGTATGTGGTTATCAACTTCTAGTAGAGATTGATAACCACGTTGCTTAGGTATACACGCATAAAAAAAGCTCCTTCAATAAAGTAGCTTGTGTTTTTAGTGGATTCTGTTCCGATATTGGATCGGAACGACTTCTGCTTGTAAGGCAGATGCTCTGAACCAACTGAGTTAAGACTGACCTAATATTAAATGATCTAAATACTTTCTTGATTTCTTTGCTTTGATAGCACGTTCACGCACCATTGCCTCGCTACGAGTCTCATAACCTTCTGAGTATTTCAATTCCCAAGGAACGCCAGGTTTAGTTGCACGACTACCGCCAGAATTATGGCGAGCCAAACGTGAGGATAGATTTTGGGTAAAACCAACATAATACCTGTCTAAAGAAGTAGAGTAAAGGATATATACATAAAAATTCATAGCATCAAATCTTAAGCATAAAAAAAGCTACTTCATATATGAAGTAGCTTGTGTTTTTAGTGGACCCTGTTCCGATAGTACATTGGAACAGTTTCAACTTCTATTGTGGACCCTGTTCCGATGGGTTATCGGAACGACTTCTGCTTGTAAGGCAGATGCTCTGAACCAACTGAGCTAAGGATCCAGTATTCCTTGTGTTTGTGTTGCTGTTTGAAGTCTTTTAATAAATATTGTTCTGATATTGTATCGGAACAATTTCTATTTGTATTGTGGACCCTATTCCGATGCGCTATCAGAACGACTTCTGCTTGTAAGGTAGATACTCTGAACCAACTGAGTTAAGACTGACCTAATATTAAATGATCTAAATACTTTCTTGATTTCTTTGCTTTGATAGCACGTTCACGCACCATTGCCTCGCTACGAGTC
>NZ_CANLRP010000075.1 GCF_947493425.1 uncultured Microscilla sp.
GGCTATTTTTTAACAAAGTATAGCCTCAAAAGATGAGGTTAAGAATGCGTATTTATTTTGGTACCATTCCTAAGAAATCAATCAAAGCGAAAAATTAAACATAAGAAAAAAACAAAAGCTTTCAAAAAAATGTTTTTTGACGAAAATTAGATAAAAAGCATTTTTTTCCAAAATGATCTATACCTGATTGATTATTTTTACTGCATAATTGAGAATAAACGAACGACTTGTATAGATTAGCACTGAAATAGCTTCAGGCTACAATTATTAATCTTATTATCAACTTTTTATAATAAATTATGAAAAAACTTACCTACTGGTGTACATCAGTGATCATGTTTTTTATGGTGTTGGGGGGTGCTCAGGCTCAAAATAACCTTAATACTTTTTTGCCTATGGTTGACTGGCAGGGAAACCCTTACCGATCGGCTTCGGGAGCGCCTGGGGCAGAATATTGGCAAAACAAAGCAGATTATATACTTACCGCAAACCTTGACGATAAAACCCATGAGCTTAAGGGGCATGTAACCATTACTTATACCAACAATAGCCCCGATGTGCTCGACTTTTTGTGGTTGCAACTAGGGCAAAACCGTTTTAAGAAAGACGCCCGTGGGGCGGTAAATGTAGCCTTAAGTGGCGGAAGGTATACCGGAGATTTTGATGGAGGTTATAAACTAAGCAATATCAAAGTAAAAGCGGGTAGTAAAGTCTATATAGCCAAATATGTAGTAAGCGATACCCGCATGCAAATAAGGCTCGATGAGGGGCTAAAGCCTAAAGGAGGAAAAGTTACTATAGACATTGACTTTCAATTTAAAGTACCTGAGTATGGCATGGACAGAACGGGTAGACTTAAAACCAAAAATGGGGTAATCTATAGTATGGCGCAGTGGTACCCACGCATGTGTGTATACGACGACATCAAGGGTTGGAATACTGCCCCTTATCTGGGCGCAGGTGAGTTTTATTGCGAATACGGCGATTATGATGTAAAACTTACAGTGCCTTATAACCACATTGTGGTGGCATCGGGCGAGCTGCAAAACCCTAAAGATGTATTGACCAAAGAGCAAATCAAGCGTTTTGCCAAAGCTGCCAAAAGCGATAAAACGGTGGCTATTATCAGCAATAAAGAAATCAATCAGCCCAAAACCACCCGTCCCAAGCAAAGTGGTACCATTACTTGGCAATTTAAAATGAAAAATAGCCGCGATGTAGCCTGGGGCTCATCTACTAGTTTTATCTGGGATGCAGCCCGTATCAACCTACCTAGTGGACGCAAAGCCATGGCACAATCGGTGTACCCTATAGAGAGCGACGGCAACAGTGCTTGGGCACGCTCTACCGAATATACTAAAAAAAGCATAGAGCATTATTCTAAAATGTGGTTTGAGTACCCTTACCCAGTAGCGGTAAATGTAGCCAGCAACGTGGGTGGAATGGAATACCCAGGCTTGTCGTTTTGTGGTTGGAAAGCCACCAGAGGAAGTCTGTGGGGAGTAACTGATCACGAGTTTGGGCACAATTGGTTTCCTATGATTGTGGGCAGCAACGAGCGTTTGTACCCTTGGATGGACGAAGGGTTCAATACCTTCATCAACCACTACAGCACACTTGCCTTTAACAAAGGAGAGTACAAAAGTTCTGCCTTGTTGGGGAGTTCCTTATTGGGAGGTGCTTTGCGTTCGCCCAATGCCGAAAGTATCCATACTTACCCCGATATCGTAAGAAGCTCTGGTAGTTTAGGCATGACCGCTTATTATAAACCTGCAATGGGCTTGTATATGTTGCGTGAGGCAATATTAGGTCCTGAGCGTTTTGACTACGCTTTCCGCACCTACATCAAACGTTGGGCATACAAGCACCCTACACCCATCGACTTTTTCAACACGATAGAAAATGCGGCGGGCGAAGAGTTGGACTGGTTTTGGAAAAAATGGTTTTATACCAATGAAACCATCGACCAAGGGATCAAATCAGTAACTTATCGTAAAAACGACCCTAAGCAAGGAGCCATCATTACCCTCGAAAACAAGGGCGGGGTAGTAATGCCTGCAATTTTGGAAATAGAAGAAGAAAACGGGACTAAAAAAATTGTGAACCTTTCGGTAGAAATCTGGTTCAAGGGCAATACGTTTCGTTACTTACACCATAGTACGGGCAAAATCAAGCGTATACAACTTGACCCACAACGGGTGATTTATGATGTGAATACCTCCAATGATATTTGGACAGGCAAGTAGGTGCCAATAAAAAAACCGCTCTGTACACAGGGCGGTTTTTTTATTGAAAAATTATTCAAACCTAAAATTAAGCCCCACTCCCACACTCCAAATGTCAATTTGTTGGTAATAACGGGCGTAAAATGCATTGAGTCCTGCATATATCTTGGCGTGGCGGGCATTGAGCAAACGAAACTTAAGTTCACTGTTTAATTCTACCCTTGGGGCTATGCGTGCTCCAAAATGATAAGCATAGCGTCCTTCTACCCCCAACTTTACTGCTTGGTCGAACATATAAAAATCAAGCCCCAGGTTGTGGTCTTGGTACAAATTACGCGAGAGTTCTTCGTACACTGCGCCTATGCCTATGCGCATGGCAAATACATCGGTAAGCACGGGATTAAACACCAGCATTTGCCAATCGTGAGTGGCATAAATATCAGTTTCGCCTAGTATTTCCTGCACCAAAATACTGTAGCGATAATCGGTAGAAAAAAGCCCCAGGTTTACCCTAATGCGCGGGCGATAAACACCATAAGTAACAGGCAAGGCGCTGGCATCTAGCATGAGCTCTGCCCCCAGTGGAATAGGTGCCCCCCTTCGGTTGCTAATCCATTGAGCGTTCCATTCAATAAATTGGGTTAAAAAGAAAAGGTCGCTGGCATTACAACCTTGCCCACAACCCGAAAAACCGCTGCAACCAGAACATCCTTCACCCAACGAACCCGCTGCCCCTATAATATCGCCAATTTGTGCTTGTCCTTGTTGCACATTGCTGCTCAATAAACCCAACAACAGCAATAATGAGAATAAGTAATTTCTTTTCATAGTGTTATATGCTTGATGTTTCTCTTGCCTAATTTAACGATTTTGCGGTAGAAAGTTTAGCAATTTGTCCTGAGTTCTTTTGAAATATTAGAGAGCCGTCTAATGAAAAAACAAGAAAGTTTCACGAAACCCTTAAAACAGGGATATTTTGCATATAAAAAAATCCCCACATTTACTTTAAAAAGCAAACATGGGGATTGAATAGCTTCAAGTAACGTAGCTCCTAAGCCATACCTTCTGGTTCGGGCACAGGCTTGCCTACCAGCTTTACCACGGCGATGAGCATGCCTATACACACTGGATACACGATATACCAGGGCAAACCCACCACAAAAAATACCGACGAAGCCAAAATGCTTACGCTTGCTACAGTAAGCGCATAAGGCAATTGAGTGCGCACGTGCTCTATGTGGTTGCAACCCGACGCCAGCGAACTCAAAATAGTGGTGTCGGAAATAGGTGAACAATGGTCGCCAAATACCGAGCCTGCAAGTACTACCGACGTGACGTGGTAAAAAATAGTCATCGCCTCGGCAGGGGGAATCTTTCCACTTTGGGCGGCAGTCCATACCGCAGGTAAAATCAAAGGGTATAAAATGGCCATGGTGCCCCAACTGGAACCAGTAGAGAACGCGACAATGGCAGCAAGAATAAAAGTAATGACAGGTAGCCAGTACGCCGACATTTTTACGTCAAGCAAAAAATTAGACAAGTAATCGCCCGTGCCCAGGTCAGCGTTTACTTTGGCAAGCGCCCAGGCAAACAATAAAATAAGCACAGGAGGCAACACCGTTTTGAAACCCATCACCATGGCATCCATAGTTTTTTGTAAACTCATAATACGTTGCGACACTGTGAGCAATATGGCGGTAATAAGCCCCAGCAACGACGCCCACAACAAGGTGACATAAGAATCTGCCATTCCTAAAACCATGCCTACTTTACGAATAAAAGAAGGCTCCACCCCATCGTTTAGTCGGGCAAGGTTCATCCATACATCACTGGTATGCAGCTTTTGTGCGGCGGCGTCCATTCCGGTATATACCAAGCCTACAATGGTGCCTAATATTACCACCATAATAGGTATCAAGGCATTGTACCATTTCAAATAATCTTTTTTTACTGGCTCAAACTCGCTGGTGTCGGCTTCTCCGGCGGGTGCTTCCCCTTTATTTACTTCGCCTGTTTGCCGGGCGCGCATTTCGGCCTTATACATAGGGCCAAAGTCACGGCGGCTATACAACAAAATAAGCATAAACAACACGGCAAGAATAGGGTAAAAAGAAAACTCAAGCGATTGCAAGAAAATAGAATAAGCTCCTTCGTTGATGAGCCAGCCTTTGGGAGCAGTTTTGTTAATGCCTGTTACTGCATCTTGAATTTGCGAAAGCTCCGCCCCAATCCAGGTAGTCACAAAAGCCACCGCAGCCACTGGTGCCGACGTACTGTCGACAATGTAGGCAAGTTTTTCGCGTGAAATACGAAAACGATCGGTAATAGGGCGCATAGTATTACCCACAATCAAGGTGTTGGCGTAATCGTCAAAGAAAATGGCAAGCCCCAACAACCAGGTAACCAATTGGGTGTTTCGGGCAGAGTTTGCCAGGCGCGACAATATTTGCACCACACCTGCCATTCCTCCGTTTTGCGATACAATGGCTACAATGCCCCCAATTGCCATCGTAAATAAGATAATAGAAATGTGCGAACCATTGTTAAGCGCCTTGAGCAAGTAAGTATCCAATACGGTAAGCACTGCGGGGATCAAATTGCCAATGCCAAAGCCGCTCAATATCCAGGCACCCAAAAATATTCCAGTAAAAATAGACACAATTACCTCGCGAAAGATAAGCGCAAAGGCAATGGCGAGCAGGGCAGGTAATATGCTCAGCCAGGTAGGAAAAAACTTGACCCGATGCGTGGTAGATACGTGGGTGTCGTTATAAGTAAAAGTAATGTCTTGCGATTTGTCAATTTTTGCTGTGTACACAAACACTCCCTCTTTGAAAGTAAGCATGGTGTCTTTTTGGGCAATAGTAAATGAAAGTGGTTTGTCTAACTTGGTAACGAGTTTCCCTTCTTTGGTCACTACTTTGATGGTGAAATTTACTTTTTTGGCTCCGATTACTGCTTGTTTAGATGCCTTTACCCTAAAACCTAACTCCTCTTTTTTTTGTGCTTGTGCAGAGTAGTTGATTCCCCAAATAGCCAGAATCAGTACAAACATCCTGGTCAGTTTCTTCATATCCATATCGCCGCTATCTTTTTTGATTGGTTTTGGTGTTACAAAACAATAGCCTGTATATAAGCCCAAATGCTTTTGTTTTGTAGCCCCTTTTTTAAAACAGGGTGCAAAATTAAACGCTTTTTTAGAAAATTGTAATTTTGGCGAAACATTTATAGCCTTTGGGCTGGTTTATCTCCTATTTGTCCAAGGGAATCTTTGCATATTTTTCTTAAAAATAAAAACCGATGCCTGTACTTTTTGCCCAAACTTTCGTTAAAAACTCAAACCTTAAATGTATCCTTAATACTACACCAATAAGTGCATTGAGCGAAAACTAAAGCATGACAAATATGCTTATACATTACCACCCGACGGCTTGCAACCACTTACACTCAGAAAATAACCAATATTTACATTATGATGAAAACCAAACAATTGAGTATTGACTTATCCAGGTCGCTTTCTTTGATTTTACTGGTGTTGCTCGCCTCCTCGCTGCAGGCGCAGCCCTTTCGGGGATGTGCCAAAGGCAATGAGTATGTAGCACCAGTAAACGAGGCTCACGAAAAAGAAGTATTGCGACTGGTAAATGTAGAACGTAAAAAGCGAGGCTTGCAACCGCTTACCTGGAACACAAAAATGGCAAGGGCAGCGCGTTACCATGCTGCCGACATGGCACACGACAATTATTTTGACCATGCCTCTTATGACCGGGGCGGGCGAAAAGTATGTGCTACCTTTACCCGCATTAAAAAATTTGGACCCGGCAGCGCCGAAAATATAGCCGTAGGAGGTAGCACACCAGCGGGCACTATGCGCCAATGGATGAATAGCCCCGGCCACAAAAGAAATATATTGAGCAAGGGCAGCAAAAGCCTGGGAGTGGGCTATTATTACAAACGAGGGCTCAAAAACAAATGGCGTCACTATTGGGTGCAAAACTTTTCTCGCGTGGCTACCAGTGGTACCACCGGAGGCAGCAGTGGAAGCAGTACTGGAGGGGGCAACGTAGGCAACAGTGGAGGGAACACCCGGTTAGCGCCTACCCTTATTCGCAAGGGCTGGAAAGGTTTTCCTTTTCGCAAGGTAGACGCGGCCACTTATTACCCTGGCGATATTAATTATTTATTTAGTGGTAGCATGTATGCACGCTGGGACACTAAAACCCGCCGGATGGGGTCGCCCCTATCTATACGTAAACATTGGCGTGGAGTGCCTTTTAATAAAATAGATGCTGCTTTTTACTGGAAAGGCAACAACAAGGTGTATTTATTTAGTGGTACCCAGTATGTGCGTTACGATGTGCGCACCAACAAGGTAGACCCTGGTTACCCTAAAAATATCAAAAGGCATTGGGGAGGGGCTGGTTCCAGGATGTTTGGCCGGGTAGACGCCGCTTTGCCTTACCCCAATGGCAAGGTATACTTCTTTAGTGGTAGTCGATATGTACGTTATGACTTTGCCAAAAACCGGGTAGATGCCGGGTACCCCAAAAGCATTAACAATGGCACCTGGCCTAAGGTGAGTTTTAGAACTGTAGATGCCGCTATGCTGTGGAAATCTCACCCTGCCTACTTTTTCAAGAATGGGTATTACCACCGCTTCCATATCAAGAAAGATTCGGCTTATTAATTACGAATTACGAATTGTTCAATTACGAATGAGCGTAAAGCCCTTTATTTCACCAATGATCCACATGTAGGTACGCACCCTTGTAATCGTCCTTTGTTTCACCAATGATTCACATGTAGGGGCGCACCCTTGTGGTCGCCCTTTATTTCACCAATGACGAGGTAAAAATGCCCCGTGGTTGCCCACCAATAAAATTCAATAAAAAACCTGCTTTACAAAAGCGTCCACTCTTCGCCTGATTTGGTAAAAACAATGGCTGTAGGGAAATACTTTTTTACTTGTCGAAAAGCCTGCTCTTCGTTACCTACCGATATATGAGTAGCGATGATGTTTTTGGGGCGAATGTATTTGTTTACCAATTTTTTGCCTTGGGGCGAATTGACAAACCACAGAGGTAGTATGGCTACATCTATGTTCGCTTGGTGCAATGCCAAAGCCTTGAATATATCTTCTGACAGTTCAGCATCGCCAATGTGTAGCACTTTTTTACCATAAAGGTCGACAATATAGCCAAAGTTTTTGACCCACCCATGACGACGCGCCCAGGTGTGGGCAATGGGGAGTATTTTTATGGGAATTTGGTTGAGCGTCAGGCTTTCGGCTTTGGTAGCTACTTTTATTTGGTTTTTTATCTGAGGGTAAAAACTGGTTTTTTGTAAACTATCGCGTATTTGTGTAGAACCTACCAGTTGGGTAGCGGGGTTTTGCCGGAGCTGGCGGGCACATACCGAAGCCCCAAAATGATCGGCGTGAATGTGGGTTACCAGTACCAGGTTTACCTTGTCGAAAGGAGAAATGCCTTGAGTCATTTGCCGGGTAAGTTCAGCACTGGGGTATAGATAAATGGGGCGATATTTTTGGTGCAGCGCATCTATCAACACCTTTCTGCTTTGCCCCTGGGCATTGGTTGCCTGCAAAAACACTCCCTCGTTGGCAATGTACCTTACCTTGAGTTGGGGCAGTTTGTCCGACGTGGTTTGTTGGGTGTGCGATTGTTTGGAGGCACAAGCCCACAGGCATAAAAATAATAGTAGGTTTTTCATAAAGCATATTTTGATCTGTAGTTAGTATATCATTTGTTGTTCATCGGTACTTTCAGGTTTTTACAGGCGTGACTAACAACCCGTAAAGTAAAAGTTGAGCCTGCTTTAGCTAACCAATCACTAATCCTTGACAGGCATTACTCCGTTAGTTGCCGATTTTACCACCTCATATTTAAGCAATGAAACCCCATTTTTGTAATGGGTATGTTGGGTTGCTTGCAGTGTCAGGGGTGATTCTAAACCTGCAAACAGCGGAATGCCTTGCCCCAGCACTATAGGGTTTACTTTGAGTATTACCTCGTCTATGAGTTGGTGCTGTGCCAGCAAACCCGCCAAATGTCCCCCACCACAAAGCCAAATTGATTTGCCCGCTTGTTTTTTTAAACGGGTAATGTACGCTATTACCTCATCATTGACCAGTTGCACGTATTGGTTACTGTCAAACTTTAGGGTACCTGATACAATGATATGGCGCAGCCCCGGATATGCTGGTTCGCCTGGCTTGATGCCATACTGAAAGCCAAACTCGTAGGTTTTTCTGCCCATAAGTACGGTATCATACTCGTTCAGCGATTGTTGAAACTCGTCAGCGTGGGCTCCCTCCATCAAAAAACGTTCAACACCTCCGTTTACGTCAGCAATGTAGCCATCTATTGAGCTGGCAATATAATATACAATCTTTTTCATAATGGGTTTAATTTTTTTTACAAGATTACCACATTAAAAAGCCATTGTATTGGAAAAAATTTACCTCGCAGCTTACGTCGAATAAGCAACCACATGCGGATAGCTCAGCGATAGTTGGAGGTATTGACTGGGGCTAAACCCAGTAAAATAACGAAACTCGTTGATGAAGTGTGCTTGGTCATAAAAATGACAAAGGTGGCTAATATCGCTGTACGAAAACTGAGCTTTGCGCTGAAGCAGTTCAATGGCACGGTTTACCCGGTGTAGGCGTTGGTATTTTTTAGGCGAAATGCCCGCCATCTTTTTGTACAATTGAATGAAGTGTTTTTGAGAATACCCGGTTTGACGGCTTACCTGAGCAAGAGGTTGGTTTTTTTCGCAAAGTAACAAATGCGTAAAAGTGAGCAAGTAGTTGTCAGGAGTAAAAGTAAACAATCTTTGCTTTAAAAAAATACACGCTATACTGAATATTTCTGCGGCAGTATGGCAAGCCAGTAATTGTTCTCGCAGGTGATTGATGGTGGCAGGGTTGAGCACCAACGAAGCTTCTATCAACTGGTTGTGAAACTCGGTGGAGGGTATGTGGGTAAGGGCATACAAGCCTCCAGGATGAAACTGTATGCATAAGGTCTGGGCATTTTGCTCGCCCTGGTACACTATAGGCTGGGTTTGTATGCCTGTAATCCAGGCTTTGGTAAAGTGGGTGTCTGTTGTTTCTCGTGTGGCTATTCTGGGGTTGTCATCCAGTGCTATTATTAGTTGCGAGTTGCCATCAGGCAACAACTTTTCGAGGGCATCAGAGGCCGTATAACCTTTGTAATAAATCAGTGATTTTACAAAAATGTTGAGTGGCGGAGGAGGGGAGTAAATTTTTAGAACCATCAATGTTTTCTATTTAAAGAGGTACAAATGCTTAATCACCCGCTTCTTAGATACGGGCAGACACGTTATTTTTATTGCTTATTATATTAACAATTTTTGTTTAGTTTTTTAGCAAATTACTTGTTTTTTTTGGGCAAACATTGGCTAAAAGTATTACATTTGCATGCTGATATTACACCCAAATATATAGGTTTATCTGCTGATAAGTAAATCGCCTTATTTCGGCTTATTTATTGTCAGTGGCAGCTATTTAGAAATTACCCAGAGATTGAATCCACGTAAAACTAACTGTATACATGAAGATTAAAGACGTTAACCTCTTTAGAGATTGGTATAAAAACGAATATAAATTACGAAAAAATGATCAGGCAATCAACCCCGATTTTATTGGCTATCGTCACGATAATACCTTGGGTTTTATAGATTTGGTACATGGGGCAGTGCCCGACATTGCCAATTTTTTGAGTACTCCGCTCAAAATAGCTCAAGACGATCAGGCCATCTATGAATTTATCCAGAATGCAGCTGACGCCCAGTCGTCTTTGTTCAATATATTTTACGATGAATCTTACTTTGTGGCAATCAACAACGGAAAACCCTTTTCCCGCGATGACCTGACCTCGTTATTGAATATAGCGGCTTCTACCAAAAAGAGCTGCGAAAAAATCGGACGTTTTGGAATCGGTTTTAAACTGGCCTACCGTTTATTGGGCAAAACCACCGGCGCTGAAGAGATGATGCGCGACAATAAAGGACCTGTGGTGTTTAGCTGGTCGAAAACCGAACACATAGAGTCGTTGTTGAAACTAGATGTTGACCAGCTCAAACAAGGTTTTGACAAAGGAGACTGGAACGCTGAAGACGCTCCCTGGTTGTTTAAGATTTTGTTGACTTGTTTTCCAGTGCACCCCGAAGATGCCAGCACGGTAGACCTGCAAAACAAACAGCAGGTACTTTTCCCCAAAGAAGAACTACTGGAGTATGTAGCATTTTTGAAAAAATATGAGCACAAACTCAATTTGAAAGAGTTGGGGCAAGGCTCCTTGTTTTTTATCAAACTAGGCAATGGTAAATACGACAAATTGTTGCAAAACGAGGCTGGGTTTAAAAAAGGAGTAGAAATATCGCTCAACTTTTTGAAAAAATTACGCGAAGTAAAAATTGGCGACCATATAGAAATCACCCAACCAGTAGACTTGTCTAAATCCAATATAGAAATCACCATTCCTAAAACCGACAAGGCTTATCACAAAATATTTGACCTGGACAAACAAAAACTTGCCGAAGCTGACGAATACGATTGGTGCGACCTGAAGGTGTTTTTTGGTTATTTGCCTTACCGCCAATCAGAAGACATTCTGAAAAAAGCCCCCAGTTTTTACAAATACTTTCCGATGAAAACGGAAGTAAACAATTTTAACTTTATTCTGCATTCCAATTACTTCGACACGGCTACTGACCGCCAGCGAATGGAGAATTACAACGATGCCAACATCCGTTTGTTTGAAACTTTCAGCGAACGACTAACCCAGCATTTCGACACGCTCATTCCCACCGGTTTTGCTACTTACAAAGACATTTTTCCCAATATATTGCTCAGCGATGAGCCCACCACCGAGCGGACTGCCTGGCTGAATGATATTTTGTACCAACCGCTTTTTCAGTATATCAAAGAGCACATTCCTACCAAAGAACAACACGCTGTAAACCGTAATAAAGTATTGCTCAAAAACACTGATTTGCCCTTTCACCCTCGCCAGTTTGGGGTAGACAAAGAATGGTTTTTTTGGGACGAAGCCGAAGATCCACAACTAGTAGAAGTGGCGATTGAAAAATTGGGTTTGACCGCCTGGAACTTTGTTGACTTGTTTCAACAGGGAAGTTTGCCCGCCCTCAATCAATTGATTGGAAACGCCCAACCCGAAGAGTACGCTTTGATTCATGATGAAATAAAGGCTATAGACGAAGACACCTGGACAGCAAATGGAGAGTTTTTGTTGAATAAGTTTTTGAATATTCAATACTATAAATTTTCAAACGATCGATATTATTCAATAAATGCAGTGGCCAACAGCGGTAACTTTATATTGTTGCCTCAATCGTTGGAACCCATCCGCGAAATATTGATAAAACTGGGGTTTATGGTGTCTGAACACACTTTTGCTCCCGAAAGTTCGGTGGTAGAAGACACCATTCAACAACGCATTCCTTACCTTGCCGATCCAACCTTGTTTTTTGACATGGTCAATGCCAAAACCCAAAACAACCAGTTGGCACCCAAAGAGAAGCAACGTTTGTTTGCCACTTTGCTCAATATCGAGGGCATAGAAGTAGATCAGTGGAAACAGTTTCAGTTGTTTTGTAATACCGAAGGGCGCATTGTGCCTTTGGGCGAGTTGTTGTCGGCAAGCAAAGAAATCAAAGAAGAATGGCTGGTTGCCCACAAAATAAATGGAGAAGAATACACCCCCGATCTGGAGGAGTTTCTTACGTCGGTGTCTGAAGTATACGCTACCCGCATTTACCCCGATTGGGAAGACATTGTACAACACCCTGAGGTGATCCAGGATGGAGCAGGTTTTTATGCCAGTGTACAGCGTTACTACGAGGCAGACAGTACCGAAGCCGAAACCCTGGCGGCTAAAAAGTGCTTGTATACCATGCAAGGTTTCCAGTCGGCCGACTATGTGTTTTTTAATACCGCTTTGCGCGAAATTGGCGAGATGGAATACTCAAGCTTACAAATGGCAGTAAGTAAACTGACTAATTTATTAATGCCCGATTACCAGGTGTTGCCTTATTTGGGCAATGCGCCGTTTGATGTGCCCAACCAGGCATTGCCAGGGCAGATTCAAACGACTTACCTTGAGCGCGACGAGGCACAAAACCTGTTGAAATATATCAACGAAAGCCAGGAAGGTTTTTCAAAATTTGTTGAGCAAAAGTTATTTGTATTCAGCAACGACGAAATGTACTCGTTGGATGAAGTCATAGAAACCGAAAATGCCTTGTTTGTGTTTGACAAGCTGCAAAAGCACCGCCAGGCATTGCGCGATTTTGACTTTATATTGTCTGAAATTAACCTGAGCGAATTTGCCCATTTACAGGAAAGCCTCCAGAGTTATTTGCCTTACCTCGAAAACGAGCAAATGCTGTTTGATAGATTCATTCAGGCAAAACTGGAAACCAATGACCTGAAAGCAAGCCAAAAACACAAGTTGTTTGACTTGGTAAAAAGTCTGGAAACTATAGAGCTCGACCACTTGGAGTTGTTTAGCAACCAGCATGGTCAGATTCAGCCCTTGAGCAGCTTGCTGGCGCCTTCTATAGAAGTAGCTGCCTGGTTGCAGCCGTTCAAGATTCAGCGCGAAGATTATGACGAGGTATTGGACGAATATTTATTGCAGGATACAGCTGAAATCTACCAAAGCCTGATAGTGCCACATTGGGATAGTATTACTGCGCATGTGTTGTCGGACGAATTTCCGGTGCAACGTTTTTGTGAGCAATTGCAAGGGTATTTTGCAGCAGCAAAAGAAAAGCTGGGCAACGCCATAGCCACCCTTGAGGCGCAACAATTGCCTTATATATATACTGCTGATGGTTTTAAAACCCGCGATGAGGTGTTTTTTCATCCTCAATTGGGCGAGGTACAAGACCTTGAAAGCCTAAGCATGCTATTGGGCAAAATGACCCATTTGCGAGTGCCTGAGACAGAGGTAATGGAAGCCTTACAGCCAGTGAGTGCATTTGAGGTGGCAGAGGCAAACGACTTTGCCGAATACTTGGTCGAAAGCAACGATACTTATACCGAAGAGGAGCTCAAAAGCTGGCTGGAACTCATGGTACTTGCTGAGTACCCTTTCTTCGAACAAGCCTACCTGGAGCCCCGTTTTGATAGTTTTACCATTACTCCCCACGACAATGCTTTGTATCAGTTTTATACCGAAGATGAGGTGATTGACGATTTGATTGCCTTCAAGGCATCTTTCAAAAAACTCCCCGCGCCATTTTATCGCCCCGAACTGGCAAACTGCGGACTCATGCAAGATGGCTTGCCGATGTACAAGGAAATCTTGCGCCTGAGTGGTTTCGATGTAGCCCTAATGCCTTATGTATTTGGGGGTGACCTAGAGATAAAAGCCGAATATTTGGAAGCAATGGAGACTCTAGAGCTGAAGCAAATGTCGGGAGAGCAATACAGCGAAGACTCGTTTGAATTTCGTTGTTTGTTGATGGCGTACGAGCTGTACAATGCCGAAGAGGTAGAGTTTGATATAGAGGTTTTCCGCGATAAAATACGCATCGACGGGCAATATGCGCTCAAAGAGGTTGCCATACAAGAAGATGTATACGAGGGTTTGCCTTTGGCAGCCATATTACCCGAAAGGGCAAAAATGCAAGAAATTGCTGCCCAACTCACGACCCAGTTAATGGAGTTTCCGGCAATTGATTTTATTAGTGAAGTTATTTTCCGTCCGGAAGCCGCCAACAAAGAGGAAGTGTTTGAAGCAATCAAGGCGCAGGAGGATGCCCGAATTAAGAGCGGCGCACAGCTTGCCTTTTTGATTTTGTACAAGCAGGAGGGAGGCGATTTTGTTTTCCACGATTTTACTATTGTGGCAATGGACGAACAAGTATATGCGGCAGAGTATTTTTATTATACCCACCCGCTGAGCTTTGTGCGAGTCGATGCTACCCTAAAGGCTTGCTACCAACCAGTGACCCAATACCTGGCTATAGATGCCGCCAATCCTGCCTATAGGGTCAATCCTACTTTTGTGATTGGTTGTTCGCCCTATTTTGAAGATGGCGAGTTGGTTTGTCCTTCGCTCAAAGATGAGTTGGGTGAGGAGGAACGCCGCGATTTTGTGACTTTCTTGTTTGACCAATGGCTCCAAAATGAAGCAGCACGCACCGCCATTGCCGAAACCGAGTGGACAACGATCAACGATTTGCCCGTGGCTCAAGTGCTAGGCTTTGTACCTGCCCAATTGGTATTGCAAGAGGGCGTAGTGTCGGGCACCGAAGATATACCTGCGTATTTGCAACAATGGCTGGATGCCGGGGAAGGCACCCAAGAAAACGCCAAGGAAAACAAAGAATTGTTTTTGAAAGACTTGGGGGTGAATACCGGAGACTCTATAGCAGTACAGTTACGCAACTTCCTTACCCAGGGTGGGGAGTGGGATTTGGAAGAAAAACCCATCAATGACCTCAACGAAACTTTGCTGGTGGGAGCCCTTGATTTTATGCAAAAACAAGCCACCGTGTTTGCCGATGAAGCTCGTTTGCAGGTGTTACACGATATATACCATCAGCTAGACTATGACACTTATTTGGGCAAGGTACCTATGGTGTATGTATATAATTTTAAGAATGAATACACCGAATACATACTACAGCCTAAAGCCGAGAATGATTTTTATTTCAACGAAAATACCCTCAATCATTTAGAAGGGCAAGACATAACACTACAACAAGTGTTTAAGGTGCTCAAGGCACAAGGCAAGCCGTTGATGCCGATGGAGGTGTACCCTAAAAAATGGGGTAAGAAAAGCGCCGAACGCATCCACCTATCGAGCCCTAAGCTAGACGTAGATCAATTGATGCAACGTGCTAAAGAATGGGAGGCTAATTATTATAAAAAATGGCGTGAGACTACAGAGGTAGATCATCGGGTGTTTTTCTATGCCGATACTTTGCCTTATAGTTTGTTTTTCCAGGATGAAGCCTTGTATACCGAAGAGCGCGAAGAAGGCTCAGTGATTGATGACCAACACCGTTTGTTTATCAGCGAAAAGAGTTCGCAATCGGTAGATGAATTGGTGAAGGAGTTTTTGCCTTCCGGCGAATATGTAAGCTTTTTGGAGGCGAAGGCTCAGAGTGGTTCCGTAGCATCAGTGGCGGTTGGCAACGGGGCGCAGGCAGCTGCCAAAGATGAAGATGCCGCCACTAAAAAAGCCATTTCGGGCAAACTGGCGCAGTTTATCATCGAGAAAGGCTTGACTGATGACGACATAAGTGATTTGGAGGCTTTTTTGGCGAGTAGGAAGAAGTAGTGAATAGTCCATAGCATTCAGTCGATGGACGGTAGCCGTTGCGTGAGCGCTCACCTCAAGCAATAGGTTGAAAACTGTTCTGGCGCAAGTCTAGCGTAGCGTGACTTGTGCCTTTTTATTGCGGAAGCTTGCAGCTTCCCTGTTTTTGCAAAAAACACCTTTGCCCTGTCGAGTATACTATTTGAACGCAAAGTATAAGGCTTGAATTTACTACGTGGTACACAAACGAGGACGTTTTCGCTAGTGCTGGTTAAACAACCTATTTTATAAAACCCCAATAGTACTTTTAGTTATACTTTTTATAGATAGGCTCTAGCTTTTCTTTGATTGTAGCCATTACATTATCAAAATTTAAAGAAGTATCTAAACCGTTCTTTTGAAGAAAGTTTTTCCATAAGCGACTAGTGCATTGGGGGTTAAATAAGTTGCCTATTAATTTGGATGAATTTTGTTTTCTGACGAGTCGTAAAAATGGCGGATAGCCATAGCTATCTAACTTTTTCACGAGGAAGTCAGGGGGCAAAAGTCGCCAAAGAATATGTGAGTAACTTAATACCCAATGCACTAGGTGTTGAATTTTGAGCAAACTCTTGGGTGAATAAGACATGGTTTTGAGTATAAGGCGTGTTTCTTACGCTTAGTGTCTTCAATATTGCTGGCTCTAAGTCATCATACTCTTCCCTTAACAGTAGGTTATATACATCATAAAAATCTTTTACTCGACCATTTGATGTACCCAAATCTATCATTGCTTGAAATTTTTCGGCAATGATAGATTGAGCGTTATAAGCCTTAATTAAAGGTACATCCATATTATCTAAAAATGTTGGGAACTTTATTTCCTCAGATGTTGGAGTAATCACATCGCCAAATCCTATGTCTATTTGCATTTTGTTCCTTATTTTACCTAAACAGACATCTATCTTTATCTTGGTTCCTGCATAAGCGCTATTTTCTGTGATTTGTTCTGTTGTAATGCTATCTAAGTCAAAAGTTACCCCATCCTCTTGATAGTCTATTTGAAAAATTTCCTTAAATGTTTTTATGAGATTATCTGTATCATTTGATATTTGTTGCCCTAGAAAATCAATATCCTTGGTAGGGCGGCTGGCTTCTTGTTTCATAGCATACAATAATGAACCTCCTTTTAGACAAAAGTTATCTTTGTAATCTGAAACAGATAACCTATATAAAATACGTTCGTGAAAATAACGAAACAAAATTGTCATAAAAGGAACTCCTTTTTCTTGTGCGATTCTCTTTAGTTTAGCTTTAATTGAAGGAATAGAATAAGTCATACAAGTAATGTGTTTAATAAAATTTTCATTTGATTTTCAATAGAAAGTTTTGTTGCGTAATCAGTAAGCTTTGAAATATCACGGTCTTGGCGTTTTAGATAGTTTTTAAGTATTTCTATAGCAAGCTCGTTTCCTATTTCACGCTTGTATTTTATAGCATCACATACAGTTTTTTCAATATCAAATATTTGTATATCAGTATCTTCTATATTGATTTTTATTTTTCCAAGTGTATAATTATCACCTTCCCAATAAAACACCTCTAAAGGAGGATAGGCAGGTTTGATAATATTGCTACTTTTTTCAATGGCAATATAATGCATCGAGGGAATAAAGGTTGTTAAGTCGTAATAGCTGGCAGCACTAAGTAAACATAAAACACCCTGGGGTGCTATAGTGGTTATCTCAGCAAAGTCGCTTTGCCACTCATCAGGGTTGCCTATAACCTTATCCAAACTTTCTTTTAATACCCTCATATTTTCGTTAGCAATCCATTTTTCTATGCTTTCTTTGTAGCCGAGAACCTCTTTATTATTAGGGTCTATAAATAGTATAAACCTTGCAGTTCCTAATAAGTGCCTTAAATAGTTTTGTTTTTGACAGTTTATTTTCCTTAAATGGTCTTTTAAACCAAATTTTTTAATATAGTATACTGCTTGTCTTAGTTCTTTTCTTTTTTCTTTAGGAGCTTGTATTTTTTCATTAACAACAAGCCCTAATGTGATTTGCCTCTGACTACTTAGCATAAGTCTGGTTTTACTTTCATTGAGTTTTAATGAATGACCTGCTAGTGTAACTTCGATAAAGTTTATTAGCTCATTTTCATCAAATTCATTTGCCGAAAATGTTAAATCATCAGCATACCTTGTATAGCGAACTTTTGGTTCTTTGCTATTACAATAAGAGGCTACCTTATCATCAAAGGATTGAAGGAATATATTAGAGAGGTAAGGGCTTGTAGGTGCACCAGTGGGCAATTGTCCTTGAAGACAACAGAGTTTGCTAAGTAAGCCTGAAACTATTGGTGAATAACCTAAATTTTTAAATATTTTATCTGTTTCATCTAATGTTATAGAAGGAAAGAAATTTTCTATATCTAATGTTAATATTTTTTTTTTCCCTTTGTGCCATTTGACACTGTCAAGAATGCTTTTGTTTGGAGTGTATGCTTTTGAGAATTTGCTAACAGGTACTTTATATAGAATGTTTTCTAAAATCCAGTGTTGAATTTCTTTTAAACTTGGCAAGGGCTCAGTAATAACGCGGTAGCCTCTATCTTTTTTTTTGACCTTAAATGTTCTATAAAAATGTGGCGTGCGTGGGCTAACTACTCTTTTTAAATAATTTCTTGTATAGCCAACAAGTGAAGAAAGGTGTGATGTGTTGTATATGACAGGTAGTCCTTTTTCAATTAGAGGCTTGGCATAATCTAAGTGTGATTTTATGTCATCCTCAGAATACCCTACATTTTGTGCCTTATGACGAAATAATGTTTCATATTCTTTGTAAGTCATATTCTATAAAATCATTAAGGGTTTAGAAAATAAATTCCTAAACCCATTGAACGGTGCGAACAAGTGTGATTTCAATGCCGAATGGCTTGAAATTGCACTTGTTCGCACAAGCTTGAAATTCTGTTCTCTTACAGAAGAGGTGACTCACCTTTCCGCTATCAAATTGATAGAGTACATTAAGCTTTTTATAACTGATATTTATGAGGTAAAAATACATCATTTTTATCAAAACTCTCAATTTTGCTCTTTTTTTCTATATCTATCCATTGAGTTGTTTTTTGCGTTAAGAGTTTTAACTCTTTTTCCCCTTTTTTTGTTAATAGAAAATTGTTATCTGTTTGTTTTGTTAATAAACCTTCTGAAATTAGTTGGTTGGTTAAAGAAGTTATTTGGGATTTTTCATAACCTAAATCCATTATTAATTGGATATGGTTGTTGTTCTCAAAAAACTTCAATAATTGTATTTTCACTTCTTTAATAATAGTCATATGTAAAAGTATTTTTATTACTTAAATATAGTAATAATTAGATTGATATTCAATCCTCTTTTTATGTTGTTTTATTTTTCAAGCTATAGTAGTAGCTTGTATTTCCAAAACCAAAAAATATGACCAATCCCCACATTCAAGAAATAGCCAAAGTAATCAAAGCATTTGGGCACGATACCACTAACTGCGGGTTGCCTGTGGCAGACATTCAAAAAGTAGAAGAGGCGTTGCAAGTGAAATTGCCCCAACTACTGTTTGAATTTTATGCATACTTGGGCAATCATCCTCTTTACAAAAACCGAGGAGCTTATGAATACAATATTAAAGACTTGTCGAGCTTGTATCCAGTAGATGAAGACGGTTACCTGATTTTGTTTAGTGAGGGGGGAGGCTACGACTCGGTGTGGGAGAGTATTACTGTTGAGGAGTTGGGCAAAGACGACCCTACAGCCGAGTTTTGGGTGGTAGACAGCGTGTATGACCGTCACCCACTGTTGGAGGGTTTGCAAAATGTAACCTTTGCCAATCTTACCACCCCTCATCAACTCAAAAAAGCCCACTATGCCAATGTTACCCAAGTAGCCGATTTTACGGCTGGTTTGCCTGAAACTATCTCTGGTGAATTATTTGTTACTCCAGAGCTGTATGTACAAACAGATCAAGTAACCGAAACAGGCAAATTTAATATAACCATAGGGGCAAATGCACCACAAACCTTGCTTTCTTTTATCACCCATTCTAGTCGGCAAAAACACCGGGAATCGCTCCAGAGTATTTGGTTAGACATTGAGCAGGGGACAGCATTTGAGGTGGAGTTGCTTGACCAGTTTTCTGCACCACAGTTGGAAAAGCTATACTATAGCAATCGCCAGGTATCGGTAAAAGAGTTAAAGGAGCTATTGGATAAAGAAAGTAAAGCTTAAAAGTAGCATGAATTTGTGCATAGCAGGCGTACTTACTGCTTGGTAAACAAAAACATTGTATCACAATGTGAGCATTTCTACAATTAGAGCAAGCCTTTTTTTAGTTTTGGTATCTTCAGATAAATTAATTAGATTTACTTGGTACCTGGAGTAAGGGCGAATGTTCGTAAAGTGTAACATTATGTAGACCACTCAGGCCAATGCGCTTAAGAGTATGTTAAAAACGATGACTTTTAAGCATATTCTAAAAAAAATTATCAACATATACACACCACTGCCCTGTGATAAAGGCTGATACTTTAGAGTTTATACCATTGCCTGCTCTCTTACTGGATGTAACCAGTCGGCAAATTTTGGCAGTCAATGACAGCTTTAGTCGGTTGTTATCAGTCAATCGCTCGACTATTGTAGGTAAAAAACTCATAGCACTCTCACAGTGGGACACTCAACAAACCCTGGACAGGTATGTAACCGAAGCTACCACCCAGTCAGAAAGCAAATACTACCACGAAACAGTATGGCAAATGGCAGATGGCTCACCTAAACACCTGCGCCTCGATTGTAACATTACCTCTGTGTCACCCAACGCCCAGGTAATGCTCACTTTTTTGGACATTGATCGAGAAAAGCAGCTGGAGGCACAACTTGCCCGACAAACCAAGGTAAGACAACAGGTTTTTGAGAATTCGCCCATCCCAAAATTTTTACTCAGCCTGGACAATAAAGTCTTAAAAGCCAATCGTGCATTTTGTTCGATGCTTGGCTACCACTTAGAGGAGGTTTGCCAAAAAAGCCTGCCTGATATTATTAACCCTGACGACTTGCCCTCTTTTGTGTTGTATCAAACAAAAGTGGCAAACAAGCAGCTGGGGCATTTTGAGCTTGAAAAACGGTTTTTGCATAAAACAGGCAAAGAAGTTTTTACTTTGACCCATACCTCTCTCTTATATGATGAAGCCTTGCAAACAGCGTGTTTTTATGTACAAGCCATTAACACGCAAGCACGCAAAGAAGCCGAATTTGAACGTGAAAGATTTCGTAGTATTCTCAACCAAGCAGGCGAATCTATCATCATAGCCGATGCTCAAAGTGGGGCTATCATTGATTTTAACCACACTGCTTGCCGGAGTTTGGGGTATTCACAGGCCGAACTTAAACAATTGTCAGTAAATGATGTAATCAAAGAAGACCGGGTAGCGCTCAGGCAACGTTTTGATGCATTGATACGCAATCCACGAAAAGCAATTCATTTTCAGGTAATTTTGCAGCGTAAAGATAAAAGCCACTATCCAGCCCAGGTATCGGTAAATTATCGCAGTTTTAGAGGACATAAATACTTGACCGCCATTGCCCGTGATATTAGCAACGAGCTTAACTCTGAAATAAAAATATTGGAAGGGGAGGCGCGTTTTAAGAGCATTTTTGAAGAAACTCACATGGGCATTGCCTTGACAGATGCCAGAGGTAACTTTGTTGAATGCAATCAGGCATTGGCAGATATGTTGGGGTATACCCGCGAAGAAATGGTGGATTTGCACATTATGGACATTGCTTATCCTGACGACATTCAGGTACCGGTTGAAAACATTCAGGACTTTTTTAAAGTAAGAAGCCTGGAAAAACAATACCGCAAAAAAAACGGAGACATACTTTGGGGGCGCTTGACCAATTCTACCATTCGCGACAAACACGGACGTTTGTTGTTTGGCGTAGGAATGATTGAAGACATTACGGCACGCAAGCTGGCCGAAGAGAAAAACATAGAGCACGAAGCCTTGCTTAACTCTATCAATGAAAACCTCAGCGAAGGCATCTATCGCAGTACCCTCGATGAAGGGCTGATATACATTAATCCAGCCTTTGCCCTTTTGTTTGGTTTTACCCGCATTACCGAAGCATACACAGTACACCCCAACGATTTGTATTACGACGAACGCCAACGGGAAAAACTGCTCTCTATTTTAGAAAAAGAGGGATATTTTAAAAATCAGGAAGTGTTGTTTAAACGCAAAGATGGCAGCACATTTTGGGGGTTGCTCAATAGCCACGTTACCCGCAGCAAAACCGGGAAAACTTTTTATGACGGAACCATTATTGACATCTCTACCAAAAAAGAGTCGGAGGAATTGCTCATGTCAAAAAACGTGGCGTTACAAAAAATAAACAGTGAGCTCGATCGCTTTGTGTACAGCGCTTCGCACGACCTACGCGCCCCACTTACCTCCATTTTGGGGTTGGTGCATATTGCCAATACCGAAAATCCCCCACCCAACCTTGCCACTTACCTGGAAATGATCAAACAAAGCATTCATAAACTGGATATATTTGTACAAGACATTATCAACTACTCTAAAAACAGCCGTTTGAAAATAGCGACTAAAGCCATTGATATTCAACAACTGGTACAGCAGTCGTTCGATAATCTGCAATTCATGAAAGGCTCCGAAAACATTGATAAAACAGTAAAAGTACTTAAAACAAACGATGCTATTGAAGGATTTTATTCTGACCCCACCCGCCTTACAATTATATTTAATAACACGATCTCAAATGCGATCAAATACCACAATCCCTTTGCCGAAAGACCCTTTGTAAAAGTGCGGGCAGTGATCAACGAAGAAGGGGTGGATATAGAAATTGAAGACAATGGCAAAGGCATACCCGCCGAAAACATAGACCGAATCTTTGATATGTTTTACCGCGCCAGCGAAGACTCCAACGGGTCGGGTTTGGGCTTGTATATAGTAAAAGAAACCGTAGAAAAGCTAAGGGGAGACGTGATGCTTCACTCTGAACTGAACAAAGGCACTACCATTACCATTTCGTTGCCTAGCCACGAAGCAGTAAAAAACGAGGAAGAATAGTGGAAACGTTTTGGGTATGGAAGCGCGAAACAAGCGCAATGAATTGATGAGCCAAAAGGCTGATGCGATGGTTCAACCTTTTGGCTCATGAATAAAGTTGTTAGCGGCTAAATGATAATACCATAAAGCCCCCTGCCATAATCCAGCCCGCGTACTTTATCATAGAGTGCACTTGTTGAAACTCATTGAGCCAACCCTGACTCAGTGCCAACCCAAAGGCAAATATAAGCCCGGCTACCAGTCTTAACGAGCCCGTACGGGCAATAAAACAAAGTGCAAAACCAATGGTCATAATCCATACAGAGTACAGGTTTAAAGTACCCAGCCTTACCCAGCCATTTGCCAGCACAATGCCCACAATAAAAACGATTGATCCAATAGTATAAAGTGTATTATTTGGCATAAGTTTATAGATTTAGTAGTTTGAGAATAATTGCATTGCTACAAAATAGCAATATAGCACATTTGTCAAGTATTTGATCAAATGAAGGCTTGAAAATATCGAGGCATAAAAAAACAGGTAAGCCGTTGGGCTCCCTGTTTTACGAAGTAGAAAATAATTTATTCAGCTTGAATGAATTATTTTCTATTGTATATTTTTTTTGCGCCTATTTCATTGATAAGCACGAGTTTTCCATCGGTAAGCGTTTCTATTTTAAAAGTCGCATCTTTGCCTTTACCATTATACCCCAACAATATCATTTCGTTCTCTTCTTTGTCTTTCCACTTAAAAAAACCGCGTACTTTAGAGCTCAACACTCCTTTGCCCTTGGTACGTTGCCAGGCAAGTTTGCCCTTTTTCGATTTGTAAATTTGTAGGGTATGGTTCATCAAAAAGTTACCAATCTTTTTTACATCTCCTTTAAGGTTGGTCACATCTGAGGCATTTTTAATCCCAGTAGATTTGTTGATGGCTTTGCCAGCTTCGGCACGGGTGGCTTCTGCGTCGTATACCCAACGTTTGTTCATCAGCTTTTTGGTTTTAGCCGATATTTTTTTCCCTCCACAAGACGTCATCCCTACAACCAATGCCAGTGCGAAACAAGCCATTAATGTGTTCTTCAACATAATTTTTGAAAGTTATGGTATATAAAATTTATTAAATAGATTTGCTTATAAGTTAGTATAAATCAGGTATAAAAGGTTAACAAGGTGAAATTTTTTTTATAAAATTTACAAGAATATATCTATGCGTTGGTCATTTTCATCATATCGCCAGTTTAAGGGCTGTAAGCGCCAGTGGTTTTATCAAAACAAAATGGCTAATGCCAATGCTACCAAAGATCCTGAACGTAAAGAAGCCGCCATTTTACGCAACCTACAGTCGCTCAATGCCTGGCGGGGTTCTATGGTTGACTACATCATAGGCAAAGAAGTGATCCCTTATTTACAGCAAGGGATATGGCCACAGTATCAAGACGTCATTGCGGCAATGAAAGCACTGTTTCAAGAGCAATACGCCTTTGCCAAAGCAAAAAAATACCGCGAAGAGGGCTTGACCAAAACCAAAGCAGGCGAAAGTTTTCTGGCCTTGTATGACCTGGAATATGCCCCCGAAAAAATTACCCGTGAAGCCCTCAACCAAGCCTATCTGGAGGCAGTGAAAGCCTTGAAAAACTTGTTTCATAACCAGCGTTTTCTGGAATATTTGCGTTCGGCAAGCCGCCTGATTACCCAACGACAAGACCTGCAGGTAAAGTACAACGAACACTTTACCCTTAAGGCCATTCCTGATTTGCTGGTGTTTGAAGAACACCCGTTTCGGGTACACATCATAGATTGGAAGGTGCACTCAAAAGCACAACGCACCTACGAAGAACAGCTCAGGCTGTATGCCTGGATTATAAAAAAAGGAGCACGTCCGCGTGACTTCCCCGAAGCGCTGGATAACTTGCCTATTACCAGTATTCAGCTTACTGAATACCAATTGCTTACCAATGAGATGCGCACCTACGACATCAGCCTCGAAAATGTGCTCGAAATAGAACAAAACATTGCTCAAAGCATTGACGAAATGACCGCCGCTCAGACGTATCTTAAGTACCAACAACTAGAGGAGGCAAACTTCCCAGCCAACCGTTCAGAAGAAAACTGCCAGGGGTGTCGGTTTCGTAAAATTTGTGAACAACCTACACCCTCCCAGGCACAAACTTCTTTGTTTTGAGTATGTACTAATAAGTACCATCAACACGAGCAAATGGAAGGCGTTCATTAGTGTATTTTCCCCGTTACGAGAGACCTTACTTTTCTCTTCAAAAACAAATTGATGAGGTTATAAGTGACATAAATCAGAAAACATAAACGTGTTGCTTTTTTGTTTTAAAACTTACATAATAAAGGGGCTGTAAATGAGTTGTTTAGGTTGAAAAAATGCCTTTTTTGGGTAAATATTACATTAAAAACAGGTTTAAATGTCTGAGTTTGCCAAGTATTTGTAATAGATAACTATTTGATTGTTAGGAGTTTAAATTGCATATTAGTGTTTTTCGTAAAAAAAATAGACTTTTTTTGAGTTGTTTTTTTGGATGTTTATGACTGGGTTCATACCTTGTGTAACATACATAAAGATATTACTCAAATTTGTTCAAACTACCAGTGACTAAACTACCCCAAGCCAAATGGTACACGAAGCGATCGAATTTTTAAAAACCGCACTAAACAACTATCTGTTACAAAAAATCCCAGATAGCACAGTGACTGCCCCCAGGGTTGATTACCCTAAAATTGATACTGATCCGCCAGTTTTTAATCTAAGAACAGTCAACCTAGTGTTGATTAACCTGGAAGAGGAAAGGGTGTTAAGACCCGCTGACCCTTATGCCCAGGTGAGTTCTGATGGAACCCACGGCTCTGTAAGCCCTCCCTTGAGTGTGATATTGACCTTGCTATTTTCTGCCAAATTTACCGATTATCAGGCAGCCCTCAAGCATTTGTCATTTACTATGCAATTCTTTCAGTCAAACCAGCTGTTTACCCCAGAAGACTTTCCTGGAATGCCCGATGGTATAGACAAGCTTACTGTAGAGTTTCAGTCGTTGAACAATGCCCAAAAGAACGAAATATGGAGTTCTTTGAAGGTAGCCTACCTGCCCTCGGTAGTATATAAGCTGAGAATGCTTGTTTATCAGCAAGATAGCACAAGTTCAGATACCTTAGTTACTCAAACCAGTAATCAAAATACCTTGTTGCGATGAATTATCAGCATTTATTCTCAATAGCTGTTTTACACAATTACTTTTCAGGTTCATCAGAGGCAGTGCCAGCCATTAATCAATACCTGACACTCAACCCCACACCTGAGTGTGCCCAGTTGATCAAACAGTATCGACTCAAGCTACACAGTGCACCCGGCAAGCTTTTCTTGAGCAGCCCAGTGCGAGATGAAGCGCAAAAAACGTTTTTGCCCCTGGCAAATGTGACTTTTGACTTTTATATAAAAGTACAGAACCCTGCCTTCTTTTATTTTACCAACATGCAAAGTTTACAGGGTGTTGCCTATCCTCGTTTTGTGGTTGATGGGGTGAATACCGAATTGTCTCTGGAAAATGATGAAGCCACTGCGGTTGACTTATTCAATATTCCTGAGCAAAGAAGCGCAGATACTTCGTTTTTTTTACAAAATACGCCTACCGCATCGCCTACCTTTGGTGTCATTGGGCTTGACCCGGTACCCACACCAGCCTACAATGCCGACCTCAATAAAATCACTTTTGATACCAGCCCAGTTACTTATGAAACAGGGCAAGAGTTTCAATTAAGTTACCCAATACCTCCTCAGTGGCCACCCAATGTGCTTGGCTTGGCGTCTATTACGCTTGATGGCAATAGTCTTACCTTCGACAAGGCTTATACCATTACCTTTAGTCGCAAAGAGCAACAATGGAACTATTACATTGTGGCACCCAATACGTTGTTGCCCGCAGACTTGGCCATTACTGCCGATGCCGACTCAGAAAGTAGTTGGGCTTTTGACAGTACCACCGAAATACTTACCGGAGAGTTGTACGATCGTTTGAAGGGACTGTATCCAGAGGCAAAAATTTTCAATATTGCTTCTACAGCTGCACTACCCTATCAGAGCAAAGCAAAGCAGGGGATCAAGCTCCAGCAAGACAGCGAAACCATCATCAATAATTTACCCAACCCTGCTCCCAAAAACGAAGGAGTAGGAATACTCAATATTTACTCATAAAAGCATAAATCGTTATGGATTACAACGTACCTGGTGTGTATGTAGAAGAAGTTTCTACCTTACCTCCTTCAGTAGCAGGGGTGGCCACCGCTATACCAGCCTTTGTAGGCTACACCGAAAAAGCCCTGGATAAAAATGGGGTAGCACTGCCAACCGATGAAGTGGCAGTAAAAAGAATAGATACTTTGTTAGAGTATGAGCAGTTTTTTGGCAACCAACCAAAACACGCCAGGTTTGCCCTGGAAGACGGGGTGCTCAAAAGAAAAGCAGCGACTGGCAGTAGTGATGCAGGCGAGTTGCATTCACACCTGATGTATTACGCTTTGCGCATGTTTTTTGACAATGGCGGAGGCAGCTGTTACATTGTATCGGTAGGCAGGTATGCTGCGGCTGCTACTACAGCTGATGCAATTTCGGCAGAGGATATACAGAGCGGCATTGACAAGCTCGAAGAGTTTGATGAGCCTACTTTGGTGGTGTTGCCCGATGCCGTAAACCTTGCCGATGCTGATTATTATGCCAGTTGTGTACAAGTGCTCAACCAGTGTAATGATTTGAAAGACCGCTTTGGTATTTTTGATGTATTGAGCGCCGATACCGACGCCAGTGGCTTCAGACAAAATATTGGCAACAATCACCTTAAGTATGGGGCAGCTTATACCCCTTATCTTCAAACATCATTGAGTTATCAGTACGACGATGCTGATGTAGATGTAGGAGATGCTTTTTTTGAGTATAACAGTGGTGCCAATGGTTTTGTGGTGTCATACATGGCATCAAACGCAGGAGGCATTACGCCTAAAATTGCCGTAACCAATACCGCGGATGCAGGTGCTACTACTGATTTTACAGTAGTCGAAGATGGTTCTACCATTAGTTTAACCATTGCGGCGGCTTCAGATGCCCAAGCGAATAATGTATTGACTGATTGGGCAGCGTTTACCGGGAACACCGGGGGCTATAGCATTGCATTGGTAGGAGATGGAACCAAAAATGTAGCTTCTAAAGCTTCGGCCAATATGACCAGTCCCACCCGCTCTTTGGCAGAGATCAAAGACTCCTATACCGCCTTGTACAACGAGATAAAAAACAGCCTGAGAGAGCAAAGAGTAGTGCTGCCCCCAAGTACTGCGGTGGCGGGTATTTATTCATCGGTTGACCGTGACCGTGGGGTATGGAAAGCCCCCGCCAATGTAAGCATTACTTCGCTGATTGCGCCCACCCGCACAATTAACAACACCCAGCAAGGGCGACTCAATGTAGATGCTACTTCGGGTAAATCTATCAATGTAATTCGCAGTTTTTCGGGACGTGGCACGCTGGTATGGGGAGCACGCACCCTGGCAGGCAACGACAACGAGTGGAGATATGTAAACGTAAGGCGCTTGTTTATTTACATGCAGGAGTCTATCCAAAAATCCACCTCTTTTGTAGTATTTGAGCCCAACACGGCTACTACCTGGCTTAAAGTAAAAGGCTTGGTAGAGAGTTTTTTGTATGGTTTGTGGCAACAAGGAGCCTTGGCTGGCTCTACCCCTGAGTCGGCTTATTTTGTCAATGTAGGCTTAGGCAAAACAATGAATAGCCAGGATATTTTAGAGGGCAAACTCATTGTGGAAGTAGGCGTTGCGGCAAGTCGACCCGCCGAGTTTGTAATATTACGCTTTATGCATAAACTGCAGGAGTCATAGTCCAAACAGTAGTAAGTCATTAGCGACAAGCCATGAGTAAAGGCGAGTGTATTCATCGGTAATGACTTGTGGCTTGAAGCCAACCGCTTGTGGCTCATATTGTACAAAACCATTCCTTAAATATTTTTTAGCTCAAAAGACATGGCATTAACAAAAGAACAAATTAAAAATAACTATCCTCTGCCCTCATACAATTACCGGGTATCGATTGATGGTACTACCGTTGCCTTTTCTCAGGTATCGGGGTTAAAGGTTTCGTATGAAACCACCACCTACAAAGAAAGCCCGGTGGGAGGCGACGCCCCTGGCCCAGTGGTGATGCGGATGCCTGCCCAAAGCTCAGAGATTACGGTTACTTTGCAAAAGGGCATTGTAAGGGGTAAAAGCATTTCGCTTTATAACTGGATTAACTCTATTCAAACCAATTTGGTAGACAAAAAAGACCTCAATATTGAGTTATGCGACGAAAACGGTGCGGCAGTGTTTGTATGGAAAGTAATCAATGCTTTTCCTACGGGTTTAGATGCGCCCACTTTTGATGCCAACTCTAACGATGCCTCTATTGAAAGCCTCACGCTCTTGGCAGACAGGGTAACTATGGAAGAGCTGTAAAGCATGGCAGTAAGTAAAAAAGACATAGCAGCCAACTACCCATTGCCTGCTTATAACTACAGGGTGCAAATTGGTTCAGAAAGTTATGGTTTTGCCAAAGTATCGGGCTTGAGCATGAAGTATGACACAGTAAGTTATAGACATGGCTTAAGCTTTGCCGAAGGCACCCATCACTTGTTGGGCATTTTGCAGCCTGTAAACCTAAGTTTGCAGCGGGGAGTAGTACGCCAAGGCAGTTTGTTGCTCGCCTGGATAAGTACGCCCATAAAGCAAGACATTACGGTAGACTTGTGCGACGAAGGCGGCAAGCCCCAAGTAAGTTGGTGGGTGCAAAATGCCCTGCCTACGGCTTACGAGGCGGGAGATTTTGATGTAAACACCCAAGAGGTGACCATAGAAACCCTCTCGCTGGTGTCTGACAATATGCGGGTTACTTACCACCAATCGGGGCAAACTGGCGGAGGCAGAGGAAGTTTTTTTAAGATTTAGCATAAGATAGTATGATCAAAAACAAAATTGGTGTTCCAGACCTTACCATGAACGGCGCACCCTTGCAAGCATACAATTTTTTGGTGTCTTTTCTTGGCAGGGGTAAAAATGGCTTTCCCAACTTGTTAGACATTCGCTTTCAGCGGGTGTCGGGCATAGAACTCAAGGGGAGCATGGACATCAAACGTATTGGCAGCAGAGAAGTACGTTTGCCGGAGTTTCCTACCCATGGCGATCTTCTTTTAGAACGAGGATATGTAGTGGGTAGCCCATTGCGCCTTGATATTGTAGAAGGTTTTGCCAACCTGGAGTTTCGCCCACGCGATGTATTGGTGGCATTGCTCGACACCCAAGGTGAGCCAATGGTGTCGTGGCTTTTTCAGAAAGCAGTGCCAGTGCGTTGGGCAATGGGAGAGCTCAATGCCAGCCAAAGTGGGGTGTTTATCGAAACCATCGAACTATCTTATACCCGTTTTGAACCCATTTCTTTATAACACTATGGCAGTAGAAATCAAAGAGCTCATTATAAGGGCCGTAGCAGTAGAAGAGCCTGCACAAGTAGGCGGGGCAACAGTTGCTGCCGAAGACCATACAGCAGAAGCCAATGCTCAACTGGTGCAGGCCTGTGTAAGAGAAGTATTAAAAGTTTTGGAACGTAAATCATCGAGGTAAAACAATGGCTGATAGAAACTTAAAAAAGCTTGATCGACTCAAAATTGTTGCTTTCAAAGAAGCAGAGCGCAAACCTTTGGCCAAAAGCGAGGAAAAAGAAAGAACCTTTGATACCCCGGTAAATGTAGATGATTTTTCGCAGTTTTATGGGACTAAATATCGACAAAAACCAAGCATAGGCACTGGTAAAACGGAGGCAAAGCTGGCGGCTTCTTTGCCTCGTGCCCTCACTTTTACGATTATCCTGGACAATACCATAGTGTTTAGAACCGATTTAAACGATCCAGGACAGAGTAGTTTGAGTGTAGCCCAACAAGTGGACAACTTTTTAGGAGTATGTTATGAAGACGGTCAAACAACGCCCAATCATTTGGTTATCACCTGGGGGGAAGTCACTTTTGACTGCGTGTTACAGACTTCTACTATTAAGTACAGCCTCTTTGATGTAGATGGCACACCCTTGCGGGCAACCATTGCTGCAACTTTTACTGAGGATGATCGAAAAGCAGCTAAGAACAAAAACAACGAGGAAAAAATCAATGACGACAATAAGGGAAAACAACAAAAGCTAATGAAGGGAGGAGATCGACTGGATTTGATTGCCAAAGAGGTGTACGGTGATGCTAATTTACAATTTCCTTTGGCAAGCTATAACAATATCAAACACCCTAGAGAGAACCTCTCAGGTACCACGTTGATTTTTCCATCCATCGAGGAGCTGCTAAGATAAGTAAGTATGTAAGTAATTACGAATTATGAATTACGATTAACTGTAAGTTGCTGATAAATAAGCGATTACCTTTATTCATAAGTTGTACTTAATTTTGGCTTGCCGCTTACCAAGACAAAATTAAATACACCTAATATGCAAGCAATAGTCCATAGTATTTAGTCGATAGTCCATAGCTGATTCGAGTAAATGTTCACCTTGTTAAATACTGTAAACCAGTATTTTATATTGAGATTGTATACTCACTTTATTTTTAAAAGTGTTTCGGTTTTATGCCTAAACACCCAATTAAATAGTTTTTAAATTCATAAATAACTGATAAACAGCAAACAACTTTGACTAAAATCACTGCGGAGTATTGATGCAAGTATAACTATCATATTATGAGAGAGTTATCTTTACTTGTAGCACCGATATACATCGGTATCTAAGGACTTATAGCTAATTGCACCGATATTCATCGGTATCTAAGGACTTGCTGCTACTTACTAAGCTTGAGTTGATTTTTTTGTAAAGCAAACAAAAGATTTAAATGAACATACCCACGATTACTATATGGAGCGAAGGTCAGGAGGTATACTACCCTGAACACCCTGAGGTAGACATCCAGCACGAGGTCAACAAAGTGCCCTATGCTTGTCTGTCTTTTCCAGATGGTGATCCGAACAAGCCAGGGTTTACATTGAGCAGCCAGTCTGATTTCGCCCCAGGCAAAACGCTTGAAGTAAAGGTAGATACTGGCGAGGGTGAGCAAACCACCATCTTTAAAGGGTTTGTGGTAAAGCATGCTATCGAAGCAAGTGCGCATGCTTCCATGCTTTCGCTGGAACTCAAAGGCGATTGTATAAAAATGACTGTCGCCCGCAAAAGCGTGGTACACACCCAAGGCAACCAACAAGCCCAACAAGAAGAAGATATACTGGCGCAGTTAATAGAGGCAAACGGACTTGAGGCAGACCTGAGCGCCCAAACCTGGAGCAGCCATGAAGAGCTCATACAATACTATAGCTCCGACTGGGACTTTCTTTTGACAAGAGCCGACCTGTATGGCTATTGGGTAATGGCTACCGACGGAAAAGTATCGGTGGTAAACCCTAAAGAGATAATAGAAGCTAATAAAGCCAAACACGAAGTGGTATACGGCGATGCAGGCATTTTTAATTTGCACCTGGAAATAAACGCCGAACACCAGGCGGCTACCATCAATACGCTTGCCTGGGATACAGCCAACAACGACTTGACAAAAAAAGCACAAGCCAAAGAGTTTGTTGCTCAAAAGTCGTTGGTAAGCGCCCAAAGCGATGCGGAGGGGGAACCCATAGATCCAACCGCCCTGGCAACCGCCATTGGCAACGAAGAAGAAACCTTGCAAAGCATTGTGCCCCTAAGTGTAGAAGAACAACAAGGGTGGGCAGATGGCAAAATGCTCAAAAGCCGTTTGGCAATGCTGAGAGGCAGCTTTACCCTGGATGGAAACGCAGAGATACAACCCTTAGACATAGCATTGATCAGTGGCTTTAATGCCCAGTTTGATGGCAACACCATCATTTCGGGGGTACGCCACCGACTAGGCTACGATGGTTGGTATACCGACATTCAGTTGGGGATACGTCCAGAGAATTACACTGCCCAGCACGCTGTAGAAGCCCAAAATGCCGCTGGTTTGCTGCCAAGTATCCAAGGTTTGCAAGTAGGTGTGGTAGACGCCTTCGAAGAAGACAAACAAGGGCAGTTTAGAGTAAGGGTAAAAATACTTGCCTTGGGCGACATTGTATGGGCACGCCTCACCAGCCCCGATGCAGGCAAAGACAACCGGGGGATGTTTTTTAGACCAGAGGAAGGTGACGAAGTGGTGGTAGGCTTTATGAACAACGACCCTCGCCAAGCCATTATTTTGGGCAGTGTGTTTGGGGCGAAGTTGCCTCCTCCTCAAGAACCCGACGAAACCAATGCTATCAAGGGTATTTTTAGCAAGGCAGGTGTGCAGCTAAAAATAGATGATGAAAAGAAAAGCTTGGAACTGTTGACGTCCGAAGAGCAATACCTGAAAATAGAAGACGGGGCAGTCATGGAGATGAAAGATACCCACGGCAACTCTATCACCATGAGTGACAAGGGCATTGTATTGAAAAGTGGCAGCGATATTACAATCAGTGCCAGTGGCAATGTAACCATAGAAGGGGCAAAAGTAGATGTGAAGTAGAAGTGGCTAATTACGAATGAGTGCGAGACGAGGCTTTTTAATTACGAATTGGTCAATTACGAATTACGAATGGACGCAAAGCGATGCTTTTTCAATTACGAATGAGCACTGTACGAAGTTTTAAAAATCTTTGATGTGGTTGCCAACGCGAAGAGCAAACCTGAGTGCATAAAACGTCTTTTAAAGGAATAAACGACTTTATTTGAACTTGTCAATTAAAACAAAACCAAAAAAACAAACATAAAAAAATGAATAACAACGTGAGTAATCAAGAAATTCAACTGAACATCAGTGTAGAAGAAGCCAATGTTTTGTTAGAAGCATTGGGCGAAATGCCTTTCAAAAAAGTATTTGGATTGGTGGGCAAGATTCAACAACAAGCCTCTTCGCAGATCAACCCACAAGGGGAGCCTCAAGCAAACGGCAAAGCAGAAGTAAAACCACAAAAACACATGGCAGTTCATGAGTAATGGAAAATTTCCTTTTTTGGGCACTGGCTGGGGTTTTCCGCCCCAGTTTGGCGAAGGTGGCAAATACCTGACCACCACCCAAGGCGTAGAAAATGTACACAAGAGCGTGCTTATTCTTTTGCAAACCAATGTGGGCGAAAGGGTTATGCGGGCAGATTTTGGCGGAAGCCTTGCCAACTTTCAGTTCGAGCAAGTAAGTACACGCTTATTGGAAGACATTAAAGACCACGTGGCAAATACTATAGAAGTAAACGAGCCCAGGGTGCGCCTCGACAATGTAGAGGTGGAACAAGATACCCAGTTGGAAGGACGCTTGCTGGTGCAGCTTCAGTATACCATCAGAAACTCCAACTCAAGGTTTAACCTGGTGTATCCTTTTTATGTAACCGAACCTTTGACATAACAACGACATGTCTGACTCAAGAGCCATTATCATAGACGGTGACTTGGCGGTTTTTGAACTGACCTTTGGCAAAGCCCTGACGATGATGATGCCTGTAGGTACTATGAAAGGCTCTGGCGACGCTACTTTTGGTAGCAATAAGCTATGTGTGTTGGGGGATGAAAAAGATCTAAAGGTAGAAAATGTCCCCTATAATTCTCCTCCTTTTGTGGGAGGGCAGGGCACTGTCAAGATTGAAAAACTAGAGAGCGACCAGGTAGCGGGGCATACCAACAGCGGAGGAAAAAAAGTGATTTTGAAGGGAAAAAAGTTCAAAGCGAAACTTGAAGTAAGTAGCCCGGCTAAAGACCCAAATGGGGTGTCAGACCCTAACGCGGTGTATGTAGGAGGGATGGGAGAGTTTAAAACGACTAACAAAAAATTTACAGGAACCTAAATGTCTGATAACCAAGAATTATATTATCGTGATGGTACCAGTCAGTTGCAACGGACCCAGGCGGCGTTGGACAAAGGCTATGTGCGCATAGAAGAACGGACTATAGAAGACTGGCTCAAATTTGCTGAGAAGTATGCCGAAGAGCTGAATTACTACGCTGCCGACAATCAAATACAGGGCAACTGGAGGGGCTTTTTGAGCGGCAATGTCAGCAAAGACGAAATAATGGCTTACCTGAAAGACCCTGAGAGCCTCGCCGACCAACCCAGCAAACAAGAGTGGATGTCGCGCCCCCACTTTGTGTTGTTGCTCGCATTTTTGCAACTATTAGACCAACACCTCAAGCCCGCCCTCAACCACCTGTTGCCACGCCACCTGGACTACTATTACCATGAGGTGCTTAAGTTTGTACAAAAGCCCGCCCAACCCGATCGGGTATACCTCATGTTTGAACTGGCAAAGAACTACGCCAATGACCGCTTTTTGCTGGCAGAAAACACCGCATTATTGGCGGGCAAAGACGGCACTGGCAAAGATTTGATTTATAAGACCAGGCAAAAACTGATGGTCAACCGTGCTAAGGTGGCACAAATCAAAAGCATATTTGTCAATCGGGAGGTAAAACAGCCCAGCAGTTATCCATTACCAGGGGGCTTTTTTCAAATGTTGAAGCTTGCCTTAGGGCAGGTAACCGACACCAGTGTGACTCCTCACCAGGTATGGCTCAAGCCAGGCGCCGACCTGCCCGTACCTGGAGTATTGGGTTTTGCCAGCGCACCCACCGAACAAACCGCCAACGCTTTTTTTGCCAAAGTAAAAAGCGCCTTGGCTTTTACCCAGGATGAATTGAATATGTCGTTTGCCGACCTGCGTTTGTTGATGCATCTTAAGCAAAACCGCGACAACGACAGCCATCAGTGGGCACAAATCAACCAAGAACTCGCTCAAATGAAAAACGGAGGCACCTATACCTCCAAAGACTTTGTGGCAAACTTTACTGCGGCTGCCGGACATTCGCCCTTAGACGATACCGTATACCAAGTAGTACAAAGTGTAAACAATGTGTATGACCTTTACCAAGAGCTCAACCTGGCTACTACCGGGCAATACGACTTGTTTAAGCCTTTGGAAGAGCCCTTGGAAAATCACGGATACGCCGACATTAACCGAGTAAGAAACCTGCGTACTTTTATCAACGATAATTTTTATAACAGCAGCAGTGACGATCAGGTGGCAAACCAATACGTCAACGGCTTTCATCGGATGATGCAAGTACGGATTGCAGTGTATGACGAATGGCTTGAGATACAAGAAAGGCTCAACAACGTTGCTGGCCTGAACAATGAAGCCGATTTTGAGAACATCGAATTGCCCAATTTTAACCAATTGTTTGAAAGCAGGTATGGCAGTATGCCTAACTTTGCCGGGCTAGATGCCAGCATTACCACCCTGGATCAATACTTTGATACTTTGACCACCCTTGAGCAATATTTTGCCTTGTTTATGGAAGAAATACAGCAGTTGATGGACAACGCCCTGGTAAAGCAAGACCAAAATACGGTGACAGATTTACTCTACAAGGCACACCAGCAAAAAAGAACTGTCATTAGACAAAACGAACTGGCGGCACTTGACAAAACTTCAGTAGCACTTTTTAATGCCGCATTTGGGCAACCTGATCCTGGCGACGATTACCCCATGTTGCCCGCTGGTAGCAGCACGCTCGAAGACTTGGTGCCGCTGCTGGAGGCCACCCCACCCGACGAAACTGCCCAAAGGTATGTCACCAATGTATTGAAGCTGACCATCGAAGATTTTAAATTTATCATAGCCCTTTGTGCTCAACACAACGAAAGTTTTACAGCACCCACCTGGCAATGGAACAAAGCTTATCGCTTATTGGCAGAAGCTGAAGCAAAAATTAGGGGAGGCAATATGGCGGTTACGCCCACCATTACCCACCTCAATGGCTTGTATGCCTTTGATGAGGCTACAATGGCTACCACAGGAGACGAGGACGAAACTTTTGACCGATGGCGCACTTTTGGCAGGGTAGAAGCCGACAAGCTTACCCAACTGGGCATAGCCATTCATTCGCCTGTGCTGGCGCTTTCGGGCGGAGAACGCACCATTGAACTAAACCTGGAACTCAACCCTAACCTGACCCCAGCTCAAGAGCAGGCCATACAAGCGATTGACCTGGAGGACAATCCTTTTGGAGCAGAGCTTACCACTGAGCAAGGTTGGCAGGCAGTCACAGATTTTGCTTCTATTGATTTTACCATTGCTACAGTAACAGACCCCGACACGGGCAACCCGGTTGACATTAAAACACTAAAAATTGCCTGTACCCTTACCAGCGACTTTGACCCGGTACAAGCACTCAGCCCCGATGCCGAAGGTTACCTCGCCTCCGAGCCCACTTTACGCCTATTGGTGGGGCAACCAGGGCTGGAACTGGGCGAGCTTACCGCCCACGACTTGTTTAGCCAGGTGTTGGTCAAAAAAATAGACCTCAAAGTAACGGTACAAAACCTGGTGCCCTCGCAAATACGCAACGATGTAGCTACTTTGCAGGCAAAAGAAGCCTTTGCCCCATTGGGCTCTACACCTGTGCCCAAGTCTAACTTTTACTTTACCCATCCTGAGCTGATGTTTAAGCAGTTAGACTCGGTAGCTTTGCAGTTGAATTGGTTGGGGTTGCCCAGTGATTGGAGCGCCCACTATAACCATTATAGCAACCAGGATGCAGCCAATATAAAGGCAACCCTGGACCTGTATGATCAAGGGGTAAAGCGGCGATTTTCGATTAATGATGCCACCGAAGATTTTGAGCTCTTGAATAGCACTGGGGTTGATTTATCGCTGGATGCTTCTATTGAGAACACCGCCCCTTTTAAATATACACCCCTGGCACCTACCCCTATAGCCAACGATTTGTTTGCCAACCCACGTTACTTTGTGTTGCAACTGGGCAATGTAGATTTTGGGCACAGCGAATACCCTATACTTGCCACCTCTAAGTCGACCCAGCTGGCAATAGACCTGCAAAATAGCGCCAGCACTGCAGTGGTAAACTACCAGGTAAATGCACCTTATACCCCCGAACTACAAAACTTTAGCATACACTATACGGCAAGTGTAAGCATAGGCGAAGAAAAAGCGTCTGCCTCTGCCAACCCTGCCACCATGCTGCACTTGCATCCTTTTGGCTATGCTGCTGTAGGGCAGGAACAAATCGAGGAGGTGACATTTTTACCCGCTTACGCTCAAGAAGGTTACCTTTACCTGGGCATCAAAGACCTGGACCCTCCCTATGACCTCAGCCTGTTGTTTAGAATGGCAGAAGGCAGCGCCAACCCCGACCTGACCCCGGCTAACATAGACTGGCGCTACCTGGTAGACGACGAGTGGAAAATACTGACCCAAAAGGGGCGCATCATTACCGATGGCACCAATGGTTTGCTCAACAGTGGCATTATCAAATTGCGAATGCCAGCCGAAACCAACGCTACCCACCGCCTCATGCCCACTGGCTATTATTGGCTCAGGGCAAGCGTGCGCAACAACAGCGAAGGGCTCAGCGATGCTATTGGCATCCATGCTCAGGCAGTAGAGGCAGTGTTTGACAACAACCAAAACGATCCGCAACACCTCAAAAATCCCTTGCCTGCCCATAGTATTCAGCGTACTTACCTGCCCCAGAACGAACTCAAGGGCGTTAGTCAACCTTATAGTTCGTTTGGGGGGCAAACCATAGAGTCGCTGGAGCGCCTGAACACCCGCATAAGCGAGCGTTTGCGCCATAAAAACCGGGCAGTGAATATTTGGGACTACGAAAGATTGGTATTGGAGGCCTTTTCGGAGGTATACAAGGCGAAATGTTTGCCCGGCGAGTTGCTCAACGATGGCCACCCTGGTGAGGTAAGGCTCATTGTGGTGCCCAATATTGGAGGCATTCGCCCTTACGACCCCTTCAAGCCTAAGCTATCGGGCGATGTATTGCAAAGCATTGAAAACTATTTAACCCAAAGAATGCCCGCCCCGGCAAGCGTGACGGTACGCAACCCGGTATACCACGAACTCAAAATATTTATGCAAGTGGTGTTTCAGGAAGCATACCAAGCCGACAACAAATATTATTTGGAGGTGTTGCAACAAGCCCTGCAGGAATACCTGGCTCCCTGGGCGTTCGACACGGGTGCCGATATTGCCCTGGGGGGCAAACTATACCCCAACTTGATTGTAGATTTTGTAGAGCGCCTGGAGTACATAGACTATATCAATAACTTTAGTATGACCTACAACGACGGCGAAAATATATGGCCCATTACCCCCGAACAAATGCAAACTGGGCTAATAGCCCAACAAGCCGATGTGGTGTGGGTATCGGCACGCGAACACCGCCTGTCGGCCATTGGCAACGTTGGCGACGATGGCACGGGTATAGGCTATATGATGGTTGCTAACGACTTTACGGTGGCTTAAGGTTGTATCAATGGTAAATGGCGCGAAACAATTTAAAAATGGCTTTATGGTTTTATGGTTCGCAAAGCGATTTCTCAATTATGAGAAAATCTATCGACTAATTAACCTGTCGCTTGTTGCTAAAAGCTTGA
>NZ_CANLRP010000076.1 GCF_947493425.1 uncultured Microscilla sp.
TTGGCTAAATCTCTCAAATCCATAAATCCAAAGTACAAAATATTAAACAAAAACAAATAACATCCGAACAAATTCTTGATCGCAAGTGCAAAAAAACAGAATCAAACAAGCAACTGATTAGTTACCTTAAAAGTTACGCCAATTTGTAGGAAGGGAATCTCAAAAAACGTGCAGTATTATGTAAATTACAGGGAGGGGGAAAAACACCAGAGAGTAAGCAAAGAAGCTTTATTTAGAATAAGCAAAATAAAAAAGGGATGTAGGCTGGAGTTGCTTACCAAAGTTACTGCCTGGTGTGGTATAAAAGCAAATATTATGATTCATTGTGTGTCAGTCAAAGAAAGTGAGAATTTATATTTATGCAACGGCTACCTTGCCTACTTGATTTTCCCACCAAAGCAATTCTACCTGAAAAGTATTGGTATATAATATAAGATAAAAACCTAACTGCATATCTAACCCAACCCCCACTTTTAAGCCCTTATTTTTTTTGTCAAGGTATAGTTGTTTTAACTCAAGCGGTAGCTGCCCCAAGGTTCTTTGTATGATTATATCAGGCAAAATATTCTCAGTAAGTGCGTAATGTGTGATGTTTTTTACTTTCATAGTGTCTAAAAATTGGTTAAATTGGTGTCTGTTTATATCATTTGGAACGCCCCCATGTTTCCTTTGTTTACCCGTAGATACTCAAAAAACGATAAGTATATCTACCCACGTAAGCATTTTTCAAGCTTGCTTGCTCCCATAAAATCAAAATAAACCACTGATTATCAACACATTGTCAATAAGTAAAACACGCAACAGTTTCACTTGCTCAGGTAGTACTGAATGAACTCAGACACAAAGATATACACACATACTATTACTATTTTTGGCCTCAAACAGGGGTGGTTTGTTTTTTTTGAAAAAAAAGTAGAGATTTTGACAAAAACACTTTATCACCTTATTTATAATTATTACTTTTATACTACTTGTTGTCTGGCATTGCACCACCATGCAAGACTATTTACTTACTTATTTTATCACTAAACATTAAAGCTATCAAAAGAATAAATTTTATACTGGACAAAATAGAGTCTTTTTCTTCCATTGGGCCATCTCCAGAAGGAGCAGTAGGTAAGCTGGAAGGTTTAATGGATGACTTTATCATTACCAATGGAGTACAGGTAGTTGCTATCAGCCACAATGTAGTTACTCATACCAAAGAAGGTAAAGCACAGTTTGTAGCTACTGCAATGCTTGTATACAAAGATGACATTACATAGCAACAATGCTTGCTATATATTTGGCAAGCATTGTTACTCACTTAGGTGGCGCATAGCCGTAAATATTTTTTGCATATCTTTTTCGGCTTCTAGCTGAGCCTCATCGCCCCACCAGTCATTTTCATCCTCATCTTCATCGTCTTCATCCTCTGTATTAGGATTACTATAGATGATATTCAAAGATCTTTTACCAAAAAATATAGAGAATTTACACAACTTGGTACCATCATGAGGCTCTTCTATTACCAAGTTATACACCGTTTTGAGGTCTATAATCATCGTAGAAGTATAAGTTCCCCGTCGATTTATTACAATACGCAACCACCTGCCCGCAAGAATTTTTAACTCTCTGATATTTTTTCGTAATTCTTCCATCATAAAAACTTGTTTAATAAATACAATGATATTAAAAAATATCAATACTTTATCAGCGCCTTCGTGTCATTTTTTTTAATACCCACTTTTTTAGAAGTATTACTTTTCCGTCGTCATAATTTTTTTGCGGTGGGTAGCTCCCCAATTATAAAACTCTTGAATAATTTTACTTGATGACACTCCATAAGGTGTAATCTCATACTCTACCTTTACCGGACGAGTATCCAATACATGCCTCTTGACCAACAAATTCATTTCCAACTCTTTGAGTTCTTTAGACAGCATACGGGCAGTAATGCCGGCTACATCGCGTTGCAGGTCTTTAAAACCTCTTTTTTGATAATAGTACAAAACACTCAATATAGGTATTTTCCACTTACCACTAAATATATCCAATGCATCGCGTATTGCCAGCAACTGTTGCCCGCAACTTGTGGCGGTAGTAGTACATTGTTTTGACGTCTCTTCCATTTGTTTGATTGTTTGAGGTGATATACTAGAGTATACCACTATATTTTGTATACTTACTTTCAAATATAAACCAATCGATATACTTTTGCAACATTAAAAGTTACAAATTATTTTTAATATTATGAAAGCACTACAGCTTACCAAATATGGCGCAATAAACCAAAGCGTTGCCTTTGCTGAAATTGCCGTACCACAACCCAAAAGTAATCAGGTATTAATCAAGGTACACTCTGCCGCAATCAACCCAATAGATTACCATCTCATAGAAGGTTCTATGAAACAAGTGGTTAAACTAGACTTGCCCACTACCCTTGGGCTTGACCTAAGTGGCACTGTTACAAAGGTAGGAGCAGATGTAGGTAACTTTGCTGAAGGAGATGAAGTGTACACCAGAGTACCTTCCGAAAGCCCAGGTACCTTTGCCGAATACATCGCTGTAGACAGCAACGTAGTGGCCAAAAAGCCTGCTAATATTGGTTTTGAAGCATCATCTTCTATCCCATTGGTAGGGCTTACCACTGTGCAGGCATTAGCGCAGGCACAGATCAAAAGTGGAGACAGAATATTGATCCACGCAGGATCAGGAGGCGTGGGCTCGTTTGCCATACAGTATGCCAAAACCAAAGGAGCCTATGTATATACTACTACCAGTACCAAAAATGTAGAGTGGGTAAAAAAATTAGGCGCTGACCGAGTAATTGATTATACAAAAGAAAACTACCTGGAGATAGTAAAAGATGCCGACATTGTATATGATACTTTAGGCGATAAATATACTGAAGAAGCCTTTCAGGTAATCAAACAAGGGGGCAAGGTAGTATCTATAGTAGGCAAAATAGATGACCAAACCGCCAAAGAGTTTGGGTTAAATTCATTCATTCGCTTTTTGCTGGCACTCAAACGTCGTAAAATCACCAAACTCAGCCGAAAAAAGAAGGCATATTACCGTATGGTAATTATGCAACCCAATGCCCAACAGCTCGACGAAATATCAACCTTGATAGAAAAAGACGCAGTCAAACCTGTGATTGACAAAGTTTTTGATTTTAGCCAGGCAAAAGAAGCTTTACTTTATCAAAAATCGGGACGGGCAAAGGGTAAAATCATCTTAAAAATGCCATAAATTGGCTGATTTAGCGTACTTTTGCACCCCCAATTATAACAATTGGGGGTTTTGCTTTTAAACAAACACAAATATGACCCAGTTTTCACCTCAGCATTGCAATCTGAATATTCACTACAATTTGCCCAAAAAGGTGTGGAATAAGATGCCTAAAGTATACAAACAACTCCCTGGCTGGAAAGGCTGGAGCAAAGAAGGAATTCCTCATTGGTTTGGCTACGATCACGACGAGGTTTCTATCAGTGCTTCGGTAGAGCCCAGTGGACTGCAATTGAGTGGCAACCTGGATGCAGAAGTATTTGAGGTATGGATTGCTACTTTTAAACAAATTGCTACCAATGTATTAGGATTTGAAGTGACTGAACCCGAACTCCAGACAAATCAATAAGAGCTTGTTTAAAATTAGCCAAAAGGCAGAGCTCGCCTTCGGCTCGGTTCAATAATTAGGATTTTTACGCGATTTTTCTGATTATATTTTGTCAGATGTTTCAGCAATAGCTAGGCTATTTACCTTCGCTGAGCCCCGAATCAAGTTCGGTTTACAACTCCGAGCTTGTCCTCGGAGGATTTAGAAACTCGGCAAAGCATAGCTCTAGCCATCGGTTCTTCAAAATCTGACGCATCTAATCCAAAAACTCATCATAAAACCTCCTATAATCGAAAATTTAAACAAGCTCTAAAGCTAAATATAAGCCCTAAAACCTCAATCCGTGAAATTTTTGCATATACTTTTTCTTACGCTCAAACGACACCGGATTGCCATATAACATAAAATTGCCCCGATAAGCCTGCTTATCGTGAAAAACCGGAGGAAGCTGATCGGGCAACCTCTGTATCTGATTGTAAGAAAAATCTATGTTGTTGAGCTTGATCATACGGCTAAACCCTTGAGGCAAATGAGTGATTTGGTTATTGTTTACCCTTAGGTAATACAACTCGCTTACCTGACACAATTCGCTGGGCAAAGCAGTAAGTTTGTTCTCGCTGATATTGAGGTTGCGCAACTGTTTTATCTGAGGGATGACCTCTGGCAATTCTGTCAGGTCATTGTTTGACAAGTCGATACTAAAGTAAGTTACCGACAAGTTGTTTAAACTATTGGGTAAAAAACTAATTTGATTATTATTGAGTTTTATTTCATTCAAATAACTGCAATTGGCTATAGACTCAGGCAAAGTAACCAGTTGATTGCCACTCAAATCCAATTTATAAATCTTTTTCCAGTGAAGCTCCTCGGGCAAAGCCTTGAGCTGGTTATTTTTAAGGCTGATTCGGTTAAGGTTGCGTAGCTTACCCAAACTTGCGGGCAAATACTTCAGGTGATTGGCAAAAAGTTGTACATCCTGCAGTTTGACAAGCTTTCCTATAGATTCAGGCAAATCACTGATTTGGTTATTGTTCAACAATAAGGTATGCAATTGAGGCATTTGCTCAATCTCTGTTGGCACCTTGGTAAGTTTGCCGTTTTGGATCGACAATTTTTTGAGCTGGGGCAAACGGTAAAAATCAGGGGCAACCTGTTGCAAAGGATTGTTGTCCAGCACAAGTTCTTCGAGTTGGCTCAGTTGTGAAAAACCTCCCGACAAATGCGTCAATTGGTTGTAAGACAGGTTGAGCTTTTTGAGTTTTTTAAGTGTATAAACCCCCTTAGGCACAGCAGTCAAACTACAGTTTGCCAACGAAAGCTCTTCTAAATGTGGAAGCTGGTTTAGTACCTCCAGCGCCTGATCAAAATCAAAGCTGGGATTATCTGTGAGCACAATCTTACGTATGGTACCAAGATAAACCAATGATTTGGGCAACCGAGAGAAACTTACCCTGGACAAATTGATCCTTTCTTTCATATACACCCGGTGTGCATTGCCCCCTGCCCAACTCACCCTTATGCGCATGACCATGAATTCGCCCGCGTTAACTTCAGGATGGTCTATCAAAGGGTTAAGGTAATAACTTTCTACCTTTTGCCGAAGGGCAATGTTCCAATGCTTACGCACGTGTTCTTGCAACTCGCTTGAAGCGTATTTCTTAAACAGCCTGCGGCTTTCTTTTCGCACCTCATTGTCAGGATAAAACAACGAAATAACCATCAGGTAAGTAATAATTTGCCGACTGGCTCCGCCCCCTTCTATAATCTGCAGGGCAAGCTTAAAATTGTCTTCGTCATCGCTCATAAACAAATCCAACACGTGGCGGCTCATTTCGGCAACGTTACCTTTCATCAGATAAGGCTTATCTTGTGCCCATATAAAATCTTTGAGGTAATCTTCTAACACAATGGCTATTGGCAAAGCAAATATTTGGGCTACTAAAGCTGGCTTCGTAAATCGTCCTATCACGGCGTGGGTTACCCTTGGGGTAATTTTGTTGCTTACCTGAATGCCGTATTCAACAAGCTTCTCTTTTAGTTCTTTTTGAGTAAAACCGCTTACTTTACCCGTCACAAAAAACACTGATCTTTCAGGTTTAAAGCTGCTTTTTTTCAAGTGGTTATCCACCCTTTGCAATAAACTTTCAAAATTGCCCGTGTATACCCCAAAAAAGAACATGCGACGCTCTTTTGGGTAGTTTTCGTTGCCGTATTGGGCAATAAACCGATTTGTTTTGTCAAAATAAGGCGAGTTACTCTCAATATGGGTATGTTCAAACAATCCCCACTCTAGCGGAATCCCTCCTATAGGCTGTTCATGGCGATACAAGTAGTTGATAGGGTAATCTACCTGAATAGTGTGTAAATGAGCAAGCAAAGACATACTTGCAGGAAGTGGCGAGTGATTCATTTTTACCCTCAATGTGGTCAAAGCAGGCATTTTAGCCAATACAGTAATCACTTCTGGCAAAGCCGTCAATTCACAAGTAGTCAGGTCTACCTCTTCTATATTATCCAGTTGGGCAATATTATCAGGCAGTGCGTCCAGCTTTCTATGACCTATTTTTATCTTACGCACGTGTTTCAACGCCTTCAGCAAGTCAAAAGTATGTTCAAGGTCAAGCTGAGCACATTTGCCAAAATCTAATACCCGCAAGCAGGCAAGTGTTGCCACTTCTTCGGGAAGTTGCCACAACACCGCATTGCCCAGGTAAAGCTCTTCCAGCTGGTTCAAGTGAGCGATTTCTTTAGGCAACTCTTGCAGGGCATCTCCTACCCAGAGTGTATGTAGCTTCAGAAGTCGTCCTATGTCTCTGGGCAATTGGGCAATATTATTACCACTCAAACAAAGTTTTTCTAAAGAGGTGAGTTTAGTCAAAGTGCTGGGCAATTGAGTAAACTTGGGGTTCATATTACTTATATCCAGGACTTTAAGCAAGGTAAGTTTATCCAACACTTCAGGCAAATGGGTCAGCTTTGGGCAATAGTGTATGTGCAAGCACCTGAGGTTGTTGAGCTTGCCCATAGCGGCAGGTAACTGCTGTAGCAAAGGCATTCGCTCTATAGTGAGCGACTCAATGTTATGGAGGTTACCCAATGTATCGGGCAAGGCAGTGGCATTGTTTACTTCACTGATTACCAAGCGTTTTAGTGAGGTTACTTTGCCCAACACTTCTAAGGCCTGTTGCCAGTCAAGCTCCATATTGTATTGAACTTTAATCTCTTCTACTTCAGACAAGTTGGCCAAAGTAGCGGGCAACCGAGTCAGCAAATTACTTTGAATATTGAGCACACGCAACTGTTTCATGGCGCTTACTTTGGGCGAAAGCTCTTGTAAATTATATTGGCTTAGGTCGAGGTGGATGAGCTGGGGCAATTGCGCCAGTTGAGCAAAAACATTGTCCCAATTGAGCGAACCATTCATTCGTAAATCTATGTTTTGCAACGCCGTGAGTCGACCAAAACTTTCGGGCAGTTGACGAATATGGTTGGCACTGGCATCCAGGCTTTGCAGCTGGGTCAGTTGAGTAAACTCTTCGGGAATCCGGGTAACCCCGCAACGTCGCATGTCTAAACACTTGAGTTGTTTAAGCTTGCCTATTTGGTAAAATTCTTTTTTTGAAAATGAGTTGCCTCGCAAAATCAATTTTTGGAGTTGGGGCAATGCGTACACCACCGATAAATCACGAATGTTATTGGAGTGCAAATTAAGGTAACAAAGGTACCGGAGGTTTTCTAGTGCCTGGGGCAGTTCATCTAATGCATTGCTGTATAGTATCAACTGTTCAAGCGAGGCAAGCAACCCTATTTCGGGGGGCAAAGTACCCATACGCATGCCCGACAAGTCGAGGGCTTTGAGCTGAGGAAGGGTAGACAAGGTTTTTAAAGCCTGCTTTAAATGAAGCCCTGGGTTGTCACTCAAATCTATCTCCAGATAAGGGGCTTTTGCCAATGAGTTGATATTGGAGGGCAATCTTTGTAACCGTTTGCGCGAAAGCACCAGCCGTACGCGGGTTACTCCTTTGGCTATAGCCTTTATTGCCTGGCTGATAGAAGTAAACTCTTGTACAGGGGTTTGAGCAGCGACAACGGGGAAGGTAAATGGTAATGTTTGAAAACCGTGATAGTTGGATTTTCTCATGGTATTTTTGCAAAAATAAAGGTCGTGGCTGTAAGGTAATAAATATAGTCAAAAGTTGAAAATCAATTCAAATGATGAGCAAACTAAACACTCAGCACTTTTCATTCACTCTATTTTTTTAAATTATTGGCAAACAAAATAAACTCAAACAAAACCATACACGCTGCTTGATTGCTTGATATAATAAAAGGTATTTTTTTATTTCCTAAGTTTATAATAACTTAACTTTATAAGTAATTGATAACCAAACCCTCTAACAAATAATAATGGCTACAAAAAAAACCAATGCCCTGAGGCTACTTGACAAGCACAAAGCTGCTTATAAAACAATAACCTATGAATACGACCCGGAAAACCTGGATGTGGCAAAAATAGCGGCCGATAATCAACTCGAACTCACCTCTATTTACAAAACACTGGTAGTAAAAGGAGATAAAACGGGGGTGTGGGTGGCGGTTGTACCTGGCAATAAAAACTTGTCGCTGAAGGCCATGGCACAAGCAAGCAATAACAAAAAAGTAGCCATGGTACCCGTAAAAGAAATACAAGGGTTGACTGGATACATCAGGGGTGGCTGCTCGCCTTTAGGAATGAAAAAAGACTACCCAGTGGTAATAGATACCAATGCACAAGTACTGCCCACTATTTTTGTAAACGCTGGACAAAGGGGGATTTTGGTAGGCGTTTCGCCCAATGACTTACAAAAAATTACAGGGGCAGCATGGGCAGCCATCAGCGAGTAAACAGCAAAGGCTATACGGGTGCTCAATTACGCTGAGTTTATTTTGGGTGTGCTGCCCAACGCCAAAAATTTAGCGTGGCAACTCAGATATAAATACAATTATTTATTTGAATAATCACCAAACAAGTGTTTTTTTTCGTATAATAGTACATAAGCCTTTTTTGGTAAAGGTTTACACTATTGAACACCATTTTTGAGATCAAACTCAAAGATAAACCAGACCATTTAAATTAGTTGCTTATGTATTTAGTAAATTATGAAAGTTCGATACACACTGTAATTTTGAAATTAGACGGAATATTGTTTCCTGAAGAATATAAAACTGCCTGGCTAAGTGCTCTTGACCTAATGAATACCAAGCACACCAACCGTTTTTTGATAGATGCCCGTAAACACAAAGCGATTTCGCTGGAAAACCAGTGTTGGTTTAAGAAAGAGTTTTTGGAAATAGCGCATCGTAAAGCACAGCAAATACCTGACTTACCCAAAGTGGCTCGTATCAACTCGCCCAACATAGATAACATTGAGGCAATGAAATCTATTAACCGTCAGATTGAAGAATCCAATTACTCTTTTGAATACCTTACATTTGACCAATACCAAGATGCTTTGGAATGGTTGTTTGAAGAAAATACTGTTGCAGTATAAAGTAATATTTACTGCTTAGGAATTGTTCAAAAATAAATTTACACTCTAAGGGGTGATTTTTCGCCTTGATACTTCGTTATTTTTATTGCCCGTAGCGCTGCTATGGGCGCAAAAAATAGCCTCGTCTCAAAACAAAACCTCTACCTCAAGAATGGTAATTTAATTTCTCACCATTCCTTAGGAATGGTACCAAAATAAATACGCATTCTTAACCTCATCTTTTGAGGCTATACTTGGTTAAAAAATAGCCGAATAGCGATGCTATTAGCAGACCATCCCTCAAGCTCGCTCAATATCCACTGGATATTGCCGTACCGCGTCTAGCAACAAAATATTTTAGCGTTACTATAGAAATTTATTTTTACACCATTCCTTAATAAATAAAAGGATGTATCATTTCAGTGATGCATCCTTTTTTATTTGGGTAATTGAAAACCGTACACTTTTTTATCTCAGGTGTTTCTTGATTTTTTTGATAATTTTGCAACATAAAAACGGGTGTTAATCTGCCTAGGTGTAAGGTAAAGCTTAGTTTCGTGCACCTCAGGCATCCGTTCATTTTTTTCTTTAGCTAAAAAAACGAACCAAAAAAAGCCACCGCTGTAGTTTGTATGGCTAAAATTTACTGCATTACGCCTAAACAGCTCAAACACTCCTTCGTAACCTCAGTCGGTGATCTGTTTTTAACGGCTTCATTCCGTAAATTTTTTAACACCAACAAACTAAGGCGGAAAGAAAGACCTTGTTATTCAAGCACTTTTAAAACTGATAAAGTTAACTTCTAAGCAAATATTAATAGCTAAAAATTAGTGTACGGTTTCAAATTTGGGTAAATCCAGCGTACATTGAGGCAAAAAAATCATTGATAAAAAACTTGTACAATGGACAAAAAACCAACCATCCAGATTGTTGAACAAATATTAACCAATATAGCCCAGTTGCTGCCTCAATACCTGCAAAACGAAGCCAATAATGCCATTGCTGAAGGCAATGTAGGGGTATGCCTCATTAGCGAAGAAGGACAAACTTATGGCAAAATGTATGGGAGCGATCAGATTAAACAACGTTTTTTTTATCAGCTTGCCTGGCAAAAAGCCAGTCAAGTCTGGATTACTAAAGAAAATACGGGGGTATTTGAACAAAAAGTTTTTAATGGAGAAATTAACGAGCGGAAGTTTGGCATCAAACGCCACGACTTTGTGGGTTGGGAAGGGGGACAAATTATTTGGGTAAACAATCAGGCGTTGGCAGTGGGCTTTAGTGGGCTAAGGGCACAAGACGACTTAGATATTGTACGCAAAGCAGTAAAAATTTTGAAGGATTAGCAATTCGCCCAATATTTTTTTATAATTACACTTGCATACAGACATATACCTGAGTGTCTTATAAATGTTCAGGGATTATATTTTACGCTTTATATTACAATAGTCCATAGCCTTGACAGGGGCAAGTCCTTAGATGCCGATGCATATCGGTGCTTCAAGTCCTTGGATACCGATGCATATCGATGCTACACCCTGTTCCACAAGTAACCACGCTTTTGTATTACACTGATTTTCAGTTATTTACAAAAAGTATAGTTAGAAGTATTTAGTCCATAGCTGATTCGAGTAAATATTCACCTTATTAAGCCCTGTAAACCGAGCCTGTAGCTCTGCTACGGCGAGCTCAACGAGTTAATCAGTAGTCAACTTTGGCTATAATCACTGCGGAGTATTGATATTAAGTTTATCAAAAAAAATGAAAAAATTCTCAACCTTAGGAATGGTACCATCCTAAACAAAAATCAGCAAAAAAATATTAAAGGAGGAGGCAACCCTTGCGACTCTTACTCAGGTCCTGTATTTGTCACCTGCGAACAATATGATGCGTTACCTGCCAAGCACAAAATGTGCATAATGGTAAGCGTTGAATGCTTCCCAATGTAGTTTTTTTTAAATCAGAGAGGGAGCATTCCCTCCCTGATTTATTTTTGCCCTTGTAAGTAATGAAACAAAAAAACAAATATGAAATCAGGGCTTTGTATACTCCTGAACATATCGCCTTATACGCGGCATTTAGCTCGTCTATAGCAAATGTAGCCCTCAAATCCCAACAGTTGCTCCCTCCTTTTTCTTATGACCGCATGACTTGGGTTAAGCCTTCTTACCTTTGGATGATGTACCGCAGCGATTGGGCACAAAAAGATAATATGCAACGCATTTTGAGAATATGGATCAAAAGAACTGATTGGGAATTGGCACTTAAAGAGGCGATACTTACCACCCCTGAAGCACATGTGTATAATGATGCTAAAAAGTGGCGTAAACAATTGGACAAGGCTAGAGTAAGGGTGCAATGGGACCCCGAACGAGACATTCAAAACAAGCATTTAAGTTTTAAATCTATTCAAGTAGGCATAATGCCTTCACTGGCAGAAACTTATGCTAAAAAATGGATTGCAAAAATTGAGGATGTGACTCCGCTTACCCAACATATTCGCTCTTTAGTTGTTGCCCAACAGTTTGAACAGGCTACCCAGCTTCTCCCAAAAGAGCAAGTATACCCTGTAGAAACTGAGCTTAAACGGATATTGGGCATGGACTAAAGTAAACCAAAAAAAAGGTTGTATTCATCTCTAAATACAACCTTGTTATTACTTAGGAATGGTACCAAAATAAATTTACATTCTTAACCTCATCTTTTGAGGCTATACTTTGTTAAAAAATAGCCGAATAGCGATGCTATTAGCCGATTTTTTGCCGCGTCTAGCAACAAAATATTTTATTAAACTATAGAAATTTATTTTTACACCATTCCTTAGTACACTGTAACAGATATTTAGTTTACAGTGTACTTAGCTTCATTAATTTTAGCCTTTGGCAGGGTCAGCTCAAGCATGCTTTCAACAAACTTTTACTTCCCTGCATCACCAAATATCTCTTCTAGTTTTTTATTTAGCTCTCCCCCTCTCAAATTTTTGGCAACAATTCGCCCTTTTTTATCAATCAAAAAACTGGCAGGAATCGAACGTACATTATAGTCATAACCAGCCACTGAGTTCCAACCTTGCAAGTCAGACACTTGGGTCCATTCAAGGCCATCTTTTTTAATGGCTTTTAGCCAACGGTCTTTTTTATTGTCAAACGATACCCCATAAATAGCAAAACCTTTGTCTTTGTATTTGTTATAGTTGGCCACTACATTAGGGTTTTCTTTGCGACAAGGTCCACACCAGGAAGCCCAAAAATCAATCAATACGTATTTGCCTCTTAACGATGACAACTTCACTATTTTGCCGGCTGGATTTTGAAGTGCAATTTCGGGGGCTACCTGACCAATGCTTATGCTTTTTAAGATTTTGTATTTTTCCTGCAAAGCTTTGGTCGCTGCCCATTTGGGGTGTGCTCTTCTAAATTTTCTGATGGTCGACTTGATCAAATCAAGGTCGCCTTCTTTCCAGTTGCGCGATGCTGCAAGTACTGCCAATGAAGTGGGCATATTGTTTTTTACGTACAAATTCAATGCTGTCATCATTTTGGCGTTGGCCTCTAGGTATTCAGCCATTACAGCATCTTGTTTATTGGCAAAAGCCTTTTTCATTTCTTTTAGTTTGGCTTTGTCAGTTTCTTCTTTTTTGGCTTTGTTGTATGCCATATACTCTTGGCGAAACTTGCCCATGATGCTCTTCAGGTACTTCTCACTCAGTTCTTTCTGCTTGGCCGAATAGTCAATATAATCTTGAGTAGCCTGCGAACCTTTGACCGTTTGTACACCTTTGCTATCAATGTTGATCTCTATTTTGCCTGGTTTTTCTGCTACCAACATTGCCCGGCGGCGTCTGCCGTATCCAAAGCGGTATAGCGAAGGTTCTTTAAAGGTTAATGTCTTCTCGAAAGTCCCATCATCGTTGATTTTCAGGTCAACTTTTTTAGGGGCTCCTTTGCCATAAGGCATTTTCATAATATACCCTTTGCTGCCCGCTTTGTAGCCTTCAAACTTACCGCTCAACAACACATTGTCTTGGGCATAAGTAATGAATACAAACAAACAGGCGATGAAAGTTAAATAGGTTTTTTTCATAAAAATATGGTTATTTTAAAATTTACGTACAATGGATTAAATGCTTAATTTATTAAATATTTGGCAGTATTTCCTCTTTTGCCTATAAAAACCCCGCTTCACCTCTAAGTTTGGGCTTTGTCGTGTATATTTGAACATTGTAAATTAACTCGTAATTATTTTATCAAATCATTGTTTAGATTCGCTTAAAATGAAGGAATACACAAAATTACTTCTGCTAACCCTCCTTTTGGCAGGCATCACTGTTCAGGCACAAACACAAAACTCTCCTCCTAAGTTGGTAGTTGGCATTATGGTAGACCAAATGCGTTATGACTACCTGTTTCGCTACTATGACCAGTATGGTAAAAACGGTTTTAAGAAGTTGATCAATAAAGGATTTTTGGCGAAAAATGCTCATTACAACTATACACCTACCTATACTGGCCCTGGGCACGCCTCGGTATATACAGGCACTACACCTGCCAATCACGGCATTATTGGCAATCGATGGTATACGCGCGAAAAAAACCGCACCATCAACTGTGTAGAAGATAGCAGCGTAAAAACTGTAGGCAGCAATACCCACCGGGGAGCAAATTCGCCTGTCAACCTGTTGGCAACTACCGTGGGCGATCAGTTACGCATGGCGTCTAACTGGCGGGCAAAAATGGTGAGCGTATCTATCAAAAACCGGGGGGCTATTTTACCCGGCGGGAAAACAGCCAACGCAGCTTACTGGTACGATTACTCTACGGGTCAGTTTATCACCAGCACCTATTATATGAAAAAATTGCCCAGTTGGGTAGAGAACTTCAACAAACAAAAGCTTTCTGACAAGTTTTTGACCCAAACCTGGAACCCTCTCAAACCCATTAGCCAGTACCGCGAAAGCTCCGCGGACAATACGCCTTATGAGCAAATATTTAGAGGAAAAAAGACGCCTACCTTTCCTTACAACTTTGCCAAACTAAGTAAAGTATATGCCAAGCAAGAAGCCCAGTATCATCTGGTGGTAGCATCGCCTTTTGGCAATACTCTGGTACAAAAAATGGCCATTGAAGCAATCAATAACGAAAAATTGGGGCAAGGCAAAGAAACCGACATGCTCGCCATTAGTTTTTCGTCTACCGATATTGCCGGACATGCCTTTGGGCCTCAGTCAATAGAGGTGGAAGATATGTATTTGCGTTTAGACCGTGAAATTGCCGAATTGATAGCTCACCTCGACAAAAAAGTGGGGCAAGATAATTATGTACTGTTTCTAACTGCTGACCATGCCGTGTTAGGTGTGCCTCAGTATTTGCTAGATCACCGCATTGCAGGTGGTTATGCTCCTTTGCGTATTTACTTTTCTAAACTTAAAGAACATTTGACCAAAAAGTATGGCAAAGGCAAATGGGTTTTACACGCTGGCGACCAAGTATTTTTGAATCGTAAACTCATCAAGGAAAGAAACATCGGCCTGGAAAAGGTGCAAAGAGAGGCAGCTCATTTTCTGTTGCAGTTTGAGGGTATTTACAAAACCTACACGGCTACTGATTTGCATCGGAATAATTACACCCACGGCATTGTAAGCAAACTACAGAAAGGATATAATCAAAAACGTTCGGGTGATGTATTTTTTGTGCTTAAACCTGCCTGGTTGCCTGCTTGGTCGTCTACAGGTAGAATAAACAAACGCACCAAGCAGGGTACATCACACGGGTCTGGGTATAATTACGACACTCACGTACCCATCATATTTTATGGTGCAGGTATAGACCACGGCAGTTCAGTACGTCGTATTCATATCACAGATATAGCTCCTACCCTTGCTATGATGCTTCACTTGCAGTTGCCCAATGCTGCCACCGGACAACCCATCGAGGAGTTGTTTGATTAAATGGGGTAAGACAAGTCATTAGACCTAAAAAAACCCGTATTTCGGTCAACCAAAATACGGGTTTTTTACCTTGTCACTTATTGCTTGAAGCATGTTTTATCTATACTCCATTATATCAGTAAACACACCCCAATCATCATCTTCACCAAGACATTCTTCGTGCAACAACCGACCATTGGTATCTTTGATTTCTATAAAGTTGTCGAAATCGTGGTAAACAAACTCTGCCACAAATGTTACGTCTCCTTTAAAATGTACTGCCTGATGTTTGTGTTTTAAGTACAAGGCATTGTATTCGTCTTCGTGGCTTATTTTCTGAAACTCTCCTGTTTCATTTACCCAAACTGCCAAATGTGGGTAATAGGCAAAATCTAAAGCTGCCGGACATTTAATGTTGGTTAGCAATAAAAAGTGCCCGTTTTCTCCCTGAATTGAGTTTGTAATCTTCATCCAACTCTTATATTTATATCAATCAATGTTTTAAACAAAGCACCTAAATTAAAGGTATTCATCGATAAATACAAACATTTATGGGTTATAGCGTATTTAACACAAAGGGTTTTAGGGATTTTTACTTAGCTGCGGGTTACCCGGCTCTACGGCTCCGTCTTTCTCCTGAAAATCTTCTACTCCAGTGCGTCCTATGATCAAACGGTTGCTTTTGTCATAACTAAAATAACTCATCACCCAGTTGATCAACACCAACAGTCGATTACGAAAACCCACCAAATACATTAAATGAACAAACATCCAAATTATCCAGGCAAAAAAACCTTGGGTTTTACTACCGTTGGGCATTTCTACCACTGCCTTGTTGCGTCCAATGGTAGCCATAGATCCTTTGTTAAAGTATTTGAATGGTTTCATTGGGCGGTTTTTCTCATATTTATTGATGAGGTTTTTGGCAAGGTGTCGTCCTTGTTGCATTGCCGGGGGAGCCATCATAGGATGCCCTTTTGGGTTATCGTCGTCTATCATAGCAGCAATATCGCCTACCGCATAAATATTATCGTAACCCTCTACCTGATTAAAATGGTTAACTTTTAGACGGTTGCCTCCTACGACGCTCTCTACCCGAATGCCATCAATGGGCGCCCCTTTCACTCCTGCTGCCCATACCAAAGTTTTAGTAATCAATTCTTCATTATTCCCCAAAGTTACCCGGTACCCATCATAAGACTTGACAGAAGTATCCAGGTGTACTTTCACCCCCATTTTTTCAAGAAATTGTTGGGCCTTTTCGCCCGATTTTTCTGACATAGCTCCCAACAATCGTGGGCCAGCTTCTACCAGATGAATATCCATTTCCATGAGGTTTAGCTCACGGTAATCTTTAGGAAATACATGTTTTTTGAGTTCTGCCAATGCTCCAGCCACTTCTACCCCAGTAGGTCCTCCCCCCACAATCACATAATCCATATAACTGTTGCGTTTTTCGTCATCAGCGGTCAACAAAGCATTTTCAAAATTTTTAATGATTTTGTTGCGCAACAAAATAGAGTCTTGTATTTCTTTGAGTGGTACAGCATGTTGGGCAATATCTTGCATGCCGTAATAATTGGTAGTGGCACCAGTGGCTATTACAAGATGGTCGTACTTTACGCTGCCTATCGAGGTTTCTACTTGATTGTTGTCAGCATCTATGTGCTTTACATCGCCCAAACGAAAAAAGAAGTTTTTTTGGCTATTTAGCGACTTTCGGAAAGGGTATATAATAGAGCCCGTTTCTAGCCCGGAAGTAGCCACTTGGTAAAGCAAAGGCTGAAAAGTATGGTGGTTGTAGCGATCAAACAAAACCACCTGTGCATTCATTTTTCGTAGCCCCTTCACTAGCTCTAAGCCTCCAAACCCTCCTCCAACTACTACAATGCGGGGTACTCCCTGATCTTTTATTAATGTCTGTCTCTTTACTGGTTTGTCCATAATGTGTATGCTGTTTTATTAGTCTACAGTCTGGGCAAATAGTGAGCCTTAGGCTGTGGGCTGTTGTTTTTTGTTTGAGACATCAGCATCTTTATTACTTTGTACACAATGTCTGGCAATCAGGTCAGATAAATGGAGCTTGTGTGTACCCTGTGCTGTCGTCTCAACTCTGGAAATTGATCATAGTTATAACTCTCTCTGTCTGCCAATAGTTTTGTTGATTTTCAACGTTTTAGGCTTTTATTTGAATCTTGCATCTTTTTCCTTAAATAGGTATAATAACGGGCATAAGAATGACAACACCTGTGGTGAGGCAACTGGTGTATTTGATGCCGCAGGACTGCTTCATGGCTACGGATTTTAAGCTTTTTTTGCTGTTGTTGTTCCTGCCATTTTTTTCGTTCTTTTTCCAAGCGTTTACGTTCCTCCTCTATATACTTTTTGTCCAACATTTTGCTCAAATCGGGTTGTCCACCATCTACCCAACAGGTATACCAAAAGTCACCTACCATTTTTATAGAAGCCCGCATGCGTCGCTCTACCTGACCAGCAAGTTTGTCATGAAAAGCCTTCGAAAATTTTTTAGAATAAGTGCGAATGTTGGAGCCATTGCGCTCGTCGATAGTATATTTTTTGTCTGCCGAAAAGCGCTTGGTGAGTTCACGTTCAAACCTCAGCACCGAATCGAGGGCTTCATGGGCATTGATTACCGCTTGCCAGGCAGCTTGCTGAGGTTTTTTAATATACTTGGCTTTGCCCACAAAATAATTATAATTATCTGAGTAAAGTTCGGGCAAACGAGACTCCCAAAAACCATGAATTCCTTTTTGGTTGGTCAGTTGCCCATTATAGTTTTCGGTAGTATGCAAAGGCACGTTGGCGTCGGCAATGTAATGCCCTATTTCTGCCGAAAGGCGTAATATTTTGGTTGCTTCACGATTTTTAAATGCCTTGGTCAAGCGGTATTTCATAAAGTTGATGTGCCAGGGTACAATACCATACGCCTGCAAGGTGTCTTCGGTATGTTTTTTTACTGCATCTTTCCAGTTTCGGGGCATTTTATATACTGCGCTGTCATTGTACTGGTGGTCATATACATCTACGTCTATAAAGTGGCGTGGGGCTTCTCCTTTCACCGCATAGCGGCGTGCATCGGGGTTAATGGCGTTTTCGGTAAGGTAAACAATGTAAAACTTATAAAAAGTAATCATCTCCGGCGGCAAAGTAAACACCGCCAATCGGTTGATACGTTGGTGGGCAAAAAAACCCCAGGCAGGAGGTTTTGGGTCAGTGGGAGGTTTTACCATAAATGCTTGTATGATGGGCAGCACCCCCACAAAAAACACGAATATACACAGGCCTTTTTTCATTGCAAACAATGTTTTTGTAACAAAGGCGAAAGATAAAGAAATGAGAGGGATTGGGAACAAATTTATGGAAGAAATAACAAAAGCTTAAAGAATGCTAAACTGAAATTTCAAAACCATACACTAATTTTTCACTACTAAGTAGCAGCAAGTCCTTAGATACCGATGAATATCGGTGCAATTAGCTATAAGCCACAAGTAAAGATAACTCTCTCATAATATGATAGTTATACTTGCATATTAGGTATATTTAATTTTGTCTTGGTACATAATACTTGTGCAGAGTTTAATTTTATCAGTCTCAAAAGTGCTTGAAAAACAGCGTCTTTACTTTCCGCCTTAGTTTGTGGGCGTTAAGTTGAAAATCCTGAACTTGCCTTCGGGGAAATTTGAGAAATGAAGCCGTAAAAACAGATCACTGACCGAGGAACGAGGGAATGTTTGAGCTGTTTCGGCGTAATGAAACAAATTTTAGCCAAGCAAACTACAGCGGTGGCTTTTTTTGGTTCGTTTTTTTAGCTAAAGAAAATCCATGATCCCGAACTTGATTCGGGGAAATGAACGGATGCCTGAGGGAACCGAAACCAGGTTTTATTCTACAACTCAGCAGATTAGCAGCTATTTTTATGCTGTAAAACTATCAAAAAAATCAAGGCTTATCTGCTATAAAAAAGTGTACGGTTTTCAAACTGAAATTTGAAACAATATGCAACAAAAAAAGTGTTGAGCAAAAAATTCGCTCAACACTTTGTCCCCAGAACATTTTTACATGCCTATTTTATTTCGATATGCTTTGTGTTTGGTTGATATTTTTGTGGCAACGTAAGGGTTAATAACCCGTTTTCGAAGGTTGCCTTTATATTTTCTGCGTCTATATTTGGGCGTAACCTAAACGACCTGAACATAGACTCGTGACAAAATTCTTGCCTTAGAAACTCCGATGTTTTCACATCGTCTTTGTACTGTTTCTCTGCGCGCACATGCAGCATATCCTGGTCTATGTCTATCTTAACATCTTCTTTATCATAACCTGGCAAACCAACCTCAATGGTGTATGCTTTTTCGTCAGATTTGATATTGGCATACGCTGTTTTCTTGTCAGGAGCCATCCAGTTGTCCTGGAAAGGCGTGCGCCCCATAAAGTGTTTTTTATCTATAAACTCTCCAAAACGATCACCAATCCGGTGAAAGGTTCGGTTGATTTCGGGTAATATGCTCATAGAACAAAATTTTAGTGGTGGTAGTTGTTATTAACTTTAAGGAATTGTTCAAAAATAAATTTACACTCTGAGGGGTGATTTTTCGCCTTGATACTTCGTTATTTTTATTGCCCGTAGCGCTGTTCCGAATCAAGTTCGGAATTCAAGCTCTATGAGCGCAAAAAATAGCCTCGTCTCAAAACAAAACCTCTACCTCAAGAATGGTAATTTAATTTCTCACCATTCCTAAGGAATGATACCAAAATAAATACACATTCTTAACCTCATCTTTTGAGGCTATACTTTGTTAAAAAATAGCCAAATAACGATGCTATTAGCCGACCATCCCTCAAGCTCGCTCAATATCCACTGGATATTGCCGTGCCGCGTATAGCAACAAAATATTTTAGCGTTACTATAGAAATTTATTTTTACACCATTCCTAAGCTCTTATCTCTTTCAGATTTGATATTTCAAAGGTAAATTCTAAAATTGTAAATTCTAATGAGGTTTATCAATTAGAGTAATGATTTTTGTCATTCATAAATATGACCTCTAAACAACAACAACCGCAATCAGGGCTTTGAAGTAGCTTTAGGGCTGGTTGGTTGCAGCTTCATTCAATTACATTAAACATAACTGGAAGATGAAAATAGAAATAGAACGACTCAATGATGCTTTTCACATGGAAGCCACCAACGAAAGAGGCAATAAAATACAACTTGACTCTAGTGCAGCAAGCGGGGGGCACGACTTAGGCTTTAGCCCTATGCAATTGATGCTGGCGGGTATAGGTGGCTGTAGTACTATAGACATTGTAGATATAATGAAAAAGCAGCGAGAAAACCTACAAGACATTAAAGTAACAGTGACTGCCGAACGGGAAAAAGATAAAACTCCGGCACTTTTTGCCAGCATCCATTTGCATTACCGTTTGTTTGGCGATGTAAACAAAGAGAAAGCACAAAGAGCTGTAGAGCTGTCCATGGATAAGTATTGTTCGGTTGCCAAAATACTGGAAAAAACTGCCAATATCACCTACGATTTTGAGGTAATTGCTGCCAACGCCCACGCCTAATGCTTTGCCCACAGCTATAGAGGCTTTTCAAAATAAAGGTTCCTCTATAGCTTTTGGTTTATTTTACATACTTTTTCCTATTTTTGTGCTTTTTGCATAGGGGTTTTTAATCTCATTTGGATTTTAGGAACGTGATCGCCCCGTAAACGGGATTTCGGGCGTAGCCCTCAACAATAACCCCGATAAGAAATCGGGACTTTGAAGCTGTCCGGTTTAGAACATACCCTCTTTACTGGCTGTCGTTATTTTTTTTGCCCGTAGTGCTACTACGAGCGCAAAAAATGCCTCAACCAGCTTTGAGTCTTTGTCCAAAACGTGGACACTTATTTTGGCCAAGTTCCTTAATATAAACCCCAACTCTTCGTTGTATCAAAAGTAATAGTGTTAAACAAGCTTTGAATAAAATCTCTATAAAGGAATGAATATACCTCGTATGAAAAAAGTATACAGTTTATTAAGGCTTTGCCTGGTGATTAGCGCTTTTTCAAGCCTTTCTTTTTCGTCGGTTCAGGCACAAATTGCCACCGAAGGACAAGAATTCTGGTTTGCGTTTTTGCCCCATACTGGAGCGACCAACTTAAGAATAATGGTGACCTCGAACGACTCTACCGCCAATGTAACGATAAGCATGCCCGCCAATGGTGGCTTTACCGACATCAACCAGGCAGTCACTACTGATAAGTCAGCCATTATTGATGTTCCTACGGGAAACATTGCCAGCGCGGGCACTGGTAACTTTGGTTTTAAGCTGCGGTCAGACAAAAATGTAAGCGTGTATTTGCTCAATAGCAAAACCGGAAGTCTGGACGGAACTGTAGTATACCCTCATGACTCATCACAGGATTGGACTCGCTCTATCACAGGCAATTTTAGCGATTATTTTGTGACTACTCCAGAGGCCAATTCATCTTTTGCGGTAGTAGCCACGGTAGATGCTACCGATGTTATACTGACTCCTTCGGGCGGGGCGGCTACTACAGTTACCCTCAATGCCGGACAAACCCACGTCATCACTGGTGCCGACCTAAGCGGCTATAGGGTACAAGCCTGTAAACCAGTACTTACTTTTGCCGGAGGTGAAACTTTGACGCAAGGCTGTACTGCTACCAACCACATGATGAGCCAAATGTACCCTTTCGAAACCTGGGGTACCCGCTTTTTTACGGTTCCTTCGGGGGGGGCAATCATCAATTACGGCGTAAAAATAGTAGCCTCTACCGATGGTACTACAGTCACCATCGACAGTCTGAACAATAACCCCATTACGCTTAATAAAGGGCAAGCGGTAACCATTGATACCCTTACCCGCCCAGCTTGTTTTGAAGCCTCTGCTCCTGTTACGATTACCCAGTTTATGAAAGGAAATAACTGTAATGGCACTGGAGGGGCAGCCACCGGAGATGGCAACCCTGCTATGGTGGTGCTCAACCACGTACAACAAAGTGTAGATCAGGTGACTTTTTCGGTAGATACTACTGGTACTTCTTCGGTGGCCAATCGTTACCTTACCATCATTATTCCTGATGGCAACCAAAATGCCTTACAGCTCAACGGACAAGCCATACCAGCGGGGTCTTTTACCCAATATGCGGTGTGCACAGACTATGTACACGCTACGGTAGACATTAGCACTATTATACCTAGTGGGGTTTTTAGTAAAGCGACCTTATCGGGGGGCAATGGTTTGCTGGCATACATACACGGACGCAGCGCCAACGACGGGTTGGTATATTCGGCGGGTTATAATGTGAGCAAAATACCCGTGAGTGCCAGTGGCAACCCCAACCCTACTTGTACAAATGTTACTACTACTTTTAATGCCAGTGGTCCCAACAACATCGCCTCTTACGAATGGACCTTCCCCGATGGTTCTACTGCCACCGGAACTTCGGCCTCTTATACCATTCGCAGTACTGCCGACACTAGCTTTTCGGTAAAAGCTACCAACGACGCCGGGTGTGACTCTACCATTTCGTTTACCATTACTGTAGATACCATCATTTTGGCGCTTCCCGAAGAAGCCGTTGTATGCGATACGCTTACCCTAGACGCTGGAGCTGGTTTTAGTAGTTATACCTGGAGCAATGGAGCTACTACCCAAACAACCCAAGTAACCGAAGCAGGAACTTATTCGGTCATTGTTACCCGTAACTCGTGCAGAGCCACCGCAAGCGTCAGGGTAGTGTCGGGTACCTTGCCTACCTCCAAAATAGCTATATCGCCGCCACCGGCTACCGCCAATGTACTAGGGCTCGAACGCACCGCTTACCTATGTGTAGAAGATGGTGAAACCCTGAGTCTGACTGCTGACAGCACCAATACTGCCGAATCGGTCACTTGGAATACAGGTTTAAACACTAACCAAATTACGGTGAGTGCCGCAGGTACTTATATAGCCACCATTCGCTTTTCGGCGGGTTGTGTAGTAGTAGACTCGGTAGTGGTACAAGATGTATGCGAAGTGAAATTTTTGGTACCCACCGCGTTTTCGCCCAATGGCGATGGCACCAACGATGGGCTCCAGATATTTGGTAAAGGGTTCTTTAACCTCGACTTCAGGGTGTTTAACCGTTGGGGCGAGTTGATCTACTTCTCTAAATCGCAGGAAAACCAATGGGATGGAACCGCGCATGGTTTTGATGCGCCCAACGGCACTTATGTGTGGCGCGCTATTTATGAAGATGTCAAATCGCCAGGAACTAAAATCAAGAAGTTTGGGCGAGTCACTTTGGTGAGGTAAGTGTGCAGAACTTTTAGCAAAAAGCTAAAGATAAAAGCGGATGGTGTTGAAACATCATCCGCTTTTATCTTTTAAGTATTATCCACTACTTACTTTTTTGGCTTGAGCAATTCGTTTACGCCAAAAAATGTAGCTACGCCAATAAAGGCCGCTGCTTCTACGCTTGTTGCACCCAAAACAACTATAGCAATGGTATGGACAATGCCTACCACCAACAAACAAACAACAATTGAAATACTAATTCGTGCTACCATATTCATAATCCTTATTATATTTTTACCTGAACTCTCCCTTGAGTTCAAGAATATATACCAGCATCGATACGTACAACGGACACTTTTTGAAAAAAAATAATTAAAGCCTCTCTTAGGAATGGTACCAAAATAAATTTACATTCTTAACCTCATCTTTTGAGGCTATACTTTGTTAAAAAATAGCCGAATAGCGATGCTATTAGCCGATTTTTTGCCTCGTCTAGCAACAAAATATTTTATTAAGCTATAGAAATTTATTTTTACACCATTCCTTAATTATTAAACACATTAACTAATCCTACTCCATTGGGTTTGGGTTTTCTGGTCTATGTTCATAAACTCCTTCATTTTACTATTCTCCAGGCTTTCCAGTTCAGGGTCTTCTTCTATAATTTCTTGCGCCATTTTTCGAGCTTCCTGCAATATTTTACCATCTTTAGCCAAATCAGCAATTTGCAAATTCATCAATCCACTTTGTTGAGTGCCCATCATATTGCCCGGACCACGCAACTTAAGGTCAACATCGGCAATTTCGAAACCATTGTTGGTTTTTACCATCGTTTCTAAGCGAGTACGACCTTCTTTACTAATTTTGTAATCGGTCATTAAGATACAGTACGATTGCTCGGCACCACGCCCCACTCGCCCACGCAATTGGTGTAGTTGCGACAAGCCAAAGCGTTCGGCGTTTTCTATCACAATTACGGTAGCATTGGGCACGTCTACTCCTACCTCAATCACGGTAGTAGCCACCATAATTTGGGTTTCGCCTTTTTTGAAACGCTGCATTTCAAACTCTTTGTCTACCGAACTCATTTGCCCGTGCACAATGCTTAGGTGTTGATCGGGAAAAGCCCGCTGAATACTCTCGTGACCATCCATCAAGTTCTTATACTCCAGGGTTTCCGATTCCTCTATCAAAGGGTACACAATGTACACTTGCCTTCCCAGAGCAATTTGCTCCCGCAAAAATCCAAACATACGCAATCTTTGGGCATCGTAACGGTGTACTGTTTTGATCGGTTTACGCCCGGCGGGTAACTCATCAATCACCGATACGTCCAAGTCTCCGTAGAGGGTCATTGCCAAAGTACGTGGAATAGGGGTAGCAGTCATTACCAAAATATGGGGGTACAGGTTTTCGCTGTTGCGTTTCCACAACTTGCTTCTTTGCTCTACACCAAAACGGTGCTGTTCGTCTACAATACATAGCCCCAGGTTGTCAAATTGTACCTTGTCTTCGAACAAGGCGTGGGTACCCACCAAAATCTTCAGGTTGCCATTTTCAAGACGGGCGTGTAATACTCTTCGGTCGCGGGTGCGGGTAGACCCAGTCAGTATGTCAATGGTAATGCCCAACTTATCGGCAAACTTTTTCAAGCCTTGGTAATGTTGTTCGGCCAGTATTTCGGTAGGAGCCACCATACAAGCCTGGGCACCACTGCCTATGGCGCTGAGCATAGAAATAAATGCTACAATGGTTTTACCGCTTCCTACATCGCCCTGTAGCAGGCGGTTCATTTGTTTGCCCGAAGCCATATCGCGGTAAATCTCCCGGCAAACCCTTTTTTGGGCATCAGTCAACTCAAAGGGCAGGTGTTTTTCATAAAAATCTTTGATAAGGCTGGTATCTTTGAAGGTTTGCCCCTGGTATATCTTTTTCTTGTGTTTTTGTTCTTTGAGCAGCTTAAGCTGAATATAAAACAACTCTTCGAACTTGAGCCGGGTAGTGGCACGCTTGAGCCATTGCTGGTCTTTAGGAAAATGAATGTTTACTACAGCATCGCGGCGGGCTATCAGGCGATAACGCTGTAGGATGGCTTCGGAGAGGTTTTCTTCTATGTGTTGGTATACCATAGGCAACAAGGTGCGCAACATCTTGCTTATGGTTTTGCTGTATACATATTTGCGCTTCATTTTTTCGGTGACGGTATACACTGGCTGCAAAAATCCTGATTGTTGTTCGGCAGGATTCAATAACTCTATTTCGGGATGGGCTATGCTAAACTTATGGTTAAAAAACTGAGGTTTGCCAAACACCAAATAGGTTGCATTGGCATTGATTTGCTTTTGCATCCAGGTGACTCCTTTAAACCAAATCAACTCTACTTCACCGGTGCCATCTCCAAAATAAGCCACCAGGCGTTTTTTGTGCCCTTCACCTATTACCTGGGTACGTATAATGCGGCCGCTCAACTGTACTGCGGTCATACCTTCGTTTAGTTCGGCAATGCGGTGCACCTTGGTGCGGTCTTCATGCTTAAAAGGATAATACAGTATAAGGTCGCTATAGGTAAAAATACCCAATTCCTTGTTTAACAACTCCCCCTTCGCAGGACCCACACCTTTTAAAAACTCTATCTTTTTAGAAAAGAACTCTGACATGCAATGTTAGCTTCGTTTTTTTATTAAAATTACTCAAAAACCCGACATTTACCAAAACTATATTAGCAAGATGACGACGAAAAATTAATTAAAAAAATTGAGTAAAGTTTGACCCTGATAATCAGTACTGCTAAGGCATTGTGATTTGTGGAAACACTATAGCCATCAGGTAAAGGGGAAAATCATCAAAAATTCACACATACCTAACGGTCACCATTCAGTGACTTACATAAAAAAATGCCAGACCACAATTTTTTACTTGTCATCTGGCATCTTAATAAAACTATTGGCAGTTAAGGTTGGCTACTATACTTGCTCAAGTTACGCAGTTTTCTGAAGGTCACCTGTTTCTATGGTTGAATGGCTACATTGTTGCGCAATGCGTAGCCCAACCATTGCGCAATAAAGCTGTATGACCATCAAAATAAGTAGATCTGCATAACCTCAGTTACTTATTAATCAATTTATAGGTAAACACCTGTCCATCTTCGCGGGTAACCCTGAGCATATACACCCGGTTGCGTTGCTGCAATGCAATCGGTGTTTTTCCTACGGCATTGATCTTACCTTCGGCTATTTTTTGACCATTCAAATCTACCAACTGATACGTACCAGCAAAACCTGTGGCTTCTATAGTTACCTTCCCCAGGCTAGGCACGGGGTATACCTTAAGCTGGTCAAAAGCAACCTGAGGCTTTTTGAGTGATGCAGTATTAAAACCATTGCCATTTTTATACAATTGGGTCGTAGGTTTTGCATTGTTGTTTGCCCCCGTAATCATTACATCCAAATCGTTGTCATTATCAATATCGGCAAAGCCAATACTGCCCAGACCAGCTCCGGCAAACGGCATATTTTTTAGCAGGGTAAACTGCCCATTGCCCTGGTTTTGATACAAAGTAGCTATTTTTCGCTGTTGTTGGTCAAACCCGGTAATGAGTACATCCACATCACGGTCACCATCAATGTCAGCAAAAGCCAATGCCCCATCACTTGTTCCTTGGAAAGGCGTATTTTCCACCCGTTCAAAATTGCCCAAACCATCGTTTTGGTACAAAATAGTAGTCGCTTGTTTCAACTTGTTCAAACCCGTAATCAGCACGTCCAGGTCTTGGTCGTTGTCTACATCGGCAAAAGCTGCTGCACTGCCTTGTACTCCAGCAAAAGGGGTGTTTTTTAGCAAGGTAAACTGCCCATTGCCCCTATTTTTGTAAAGCTGGGCAGTAGGCACGTATTCCGCATTGATCCCAGTGAGTAATAAGTCGGGCAATTGGTCACCGTCTACATCGGCAAAAGTAGCTGCTCCACGCGCCAAACCCTGCACAGAGATGATGGCTTCCTGAAAGTTTCCTTTGCCATTGTTGATGTACAGCCGTGCTACAGTCTTTAGCTGAGCATCTACCCCACTCAAGAAAATATCCTGGTCACCGTCATTGTCTACATCGGCAAAAGCTATAGCTCCAAAGTCAACCCCTTGTAAAGAAGCTTCTTTTTGTTCGGCAAAACCACCCTTGCCGTTGTTGAGGTAGAGCTTGGTAATTCCTTGAAAACTTTTTGCGTGAAAACCACTCAACAACAGGTCGGGCGCTTGGTCTCCATTTACATCGGCAAAAGCCACCGAACTACGGCTGAGTTTTTCAAAAGGCAATCGGGTTACATTTTGGTAGTTTCCTTTGCCATCGTTGGTATACAACTTAATGGCGCAGTCTTCGCCATTATAAGTAGAAATGAGCAAATCGGGCGCTTGGTCTCCGTTTACATCGGCAAAAGCCATGGTACTCTCCGAAGAGGCAACAAAAGGACTTTTTGTGTGCACGGGTTCAAACTGCACACTTTGCCCAAAGGCAAGCTGGCTCATTGCCCACAGGCAACAAATCATATATATTTTTGAGGTAAGTTGTTTCATTTTTTTATTGTTATAGTCATTGACTGATTTTGTTTGGGGATTGATTTTGTATTGGTTTGTTTATCGCTTGCCACTAATTGACCAAAAAGCTACGGCTGGTACCGGTGTAGTTTTTTAACTTACCCGTAAAACCATTTTTCCATTTGCCAAAGTGCCGGATACGGTAATAGCCGGATGCTTCATTGGCAGGAATGCACCACTCTACCGTAATGTGAGAGTTGGCTACCCCATTGCGATCCCAGGTAAGTTTGGTAATAGGGTCACGGTCATAATATACCGCTTGCCAGCTGTTGCCGTTCCAACGCTCTACAGTCAGGTAAGTACTGTTGGTTTTGAGGTCGTTGTTGGGATGGGCACCCCAAAAAACTACTTTAGCTGTGCTCCCTTTAGTATAATGACTTGAGGTGTTTTTATGTACATCGCCAAAGCTTTTGAACAAGGGCTTGTCGTCGAAAAAGATATGGGCTGCCATATTGAGGGGAGCAGATTTTACGGGAGGTTGAGGAGCCGTGCTGTTGCCCCAGGGACTGGCCGCAGGATTGGCAATTTTGGTGGCAAGGCGCTTAAACTCCTGACGGTAAGCGGCTAAAGTCCAGGGGCCAAAATGAGTACTTGCACCTTCGTATTGTTGGGTGGCGTACTCTTCACGCGTGGTTACATAGCCTGCATAAGCGTCAGAATATCCCGCAAAAACCACGTACTCAAGCCCGGTACCTGCTACTGCCTTTACTGTTTCGCGCGAGCGACGCCCCGCCATAATGGTAAACTCTGCCGGGGCTGCCAGTATGCCCAATTGCCCTATTTTCATCAGTGTGGTGCTCAGTATTTTAGGGGCACCAGGATTGTTGTCATTGCTACCAATAAAGAAAAAAGGTGCCAGTGGTTTTTCTCCATGGCACCTGTCGATCGCCAACCCATAGTCGGCATCTTTGGTTATCCCTTCGCGGGAGATGCCAGAACGCCAATCTTCGGCACCTGCCATAAATGACATACCTAAGGCAGCTTTACAAGTGGTCTGAAACTGACCATTAGTAAACTCTGGAGCCACCAAAAGATTAGAAAAGTCATTATACCGCGATGCCACCTTGATAGAGCCAGTAAGCTGAATGTGGGCGTTGTTGTAAAGGCTCAAGGCTTTTTGAAACTGGCGGCTGCCAATAATTTTAGTGCTTTCCTCTTCGTTGCTGCCGGGTCCGATGGCATTCGATCTATGATCGTTTGCCGGAGGCAGGTGTAGGTTAGGCGACATGTCTCCAGCGTTGCTATTGGCAAAGGCCGCCACAAACGCACCCGAAGTAGCATAAGAGGAGTTCTTCATTCGCTCAAATGCCAAGGCAGCAAACCCTTTATTATCAGCACTGTTATGCTTATAGTTTCCCGACAAACTGGTGGGGTGTACTGCAAACCACGAAATCATTCCCACCTCTTGGTTGCCTTGCACAAACTTAAGCACAGTCATTTCGTCGTCTATGTTATGAGCATACTTATTTACATCAGCGTTTTGCTGGTAAGCCACCAAAGAGCGGTTGATGCTGGCATTGGTAAGCGAACCTTTATTGTAATAAATGCGTCCGGGTGCTTTGTTTTCGTTGGCGCGCACAATGGCATTAAATATTCCGTTGACGAGGTTGTCATAATTCGGTTTCCAAAAGCCCCCAGTAGAGGTATTGTACAGGCTATAGTGTGAATAACCCGCAGATGCCAGATGGGTATGGGTGGCACTTATCACCACGTTTGCATCGCTAAAAAGTGCGCCATATTTGCTTTTGAGCTTTTGTATCACGGCAAGGTTTACCGCCTGGCTCACTGCCCATTTGTCTATACATACAAACACTGCCGGGCTGCCGTTGGGCTCTTGCATTACGTAAGCTCTGGCATATTGGCGATCGCGAATGCCTTTGTTTCGGTGCAGGAGCTGGGCGTACCCCCCACAATTGGTTTCGGCAATTTGCCCGGTTACATCATAAATCCCTACCCCTACCAGGTAGTTGTTGTTTTGCCCATAACCAAGGCTTAGCTGCATGCATGCAAATACTGCCATACAAAAGCAGCACAATGTTCTGGTTTTTAAATAGTTCATGTGTGGTATATATTTAATTTAGATTGATTGCGTCTGAAATTATTGGTGACTTGCTGTTGGGCTTGCCCCATATTTACCACCTGATTGGGTGTTCGTAATCATTGATTTTGTTAAAACCTTACATAGCAATATATAAATATTTAATTGCATTGCACAATTAAATAGTGCAAAAATAGTATGAATGCATAATATTTTTATTCTACAGGTTTATTTACTGTGCTTTGGGCGCTACTACCGCCCCAAGTCTTTAGAAACCAATGTATAGCGACAAATCACAAGTTGAAGGCAGTTCTACAAGGAGATTTTATACAATCGAATAGGTGAGGGTAATTGGCAAAAGGTAGTTGGGTAAGTAATGTCTGAAAACGTTGAAACGGCTCTCTTCATGGCATCAAAAAAGAGGCGCTGTCTCATCATAGACTTTAGGAGTATATTCTTCTGAACACTAGTGCACTGGAAACTAAATTCCTATCATATTATTCGGAGTCTTTAGCCCGCTTACTTTACTTCAAAAAGCTTACGTAGCTTTGGCTATGCGCACTTTTTGAAGTGCGTCAGCAAACAAAATACCCTCGAATAAATAATATATTTATTTAATCCCCAATGCACTAGTTATACCTGCCAGGTTTTTTGAAACCTGGCAGGTATAAAATTTCATAAAAACGCTTCTTACCTTACGAGATAAGAAGCGTTTTTTTAGGAGTTTTGTCGTACTTTATAGATGGGTTTGTGTCAGGTGTTATTCTACATTATTATATACTCTATCGTGGTGTTTCTCCATCAAGTGGTAAATAATTCCATCTTTGACTCCTACCTTGGGCACAAACAATTCGCGAATGCCTGCCCAATTCATTGCCGACAAGTAGATATTGGTAGCCGGGATAATCGTGTCGGCACGGTCGGGATTTAACTTCAAAATATTAATGCGCTCGTGTAAGGTATACACCTCAAGCTCTTGGAGTAAATTGTTGATTTCGCTGATAGAGATAGAGTCGCCACTACGACGGTTGAGCAACTTTTGCACTTTATTGATATTCCCTCCTGTACATATTCCGGTAATGTTGTTGCCTTGCCCCAACAACTCTTTGCGTTCTACAATCCATTGGCGCATGCTCTCGAAACGGTGGTTGGAGCCTCCGGGCTCGTTGTTGCGAATAGAGCCTATCTGAAAAGAAAAGGCATCTATTTTTTGCATATTACTATAAATATTTAGTTCGGTGCTGCCACCTCCTACGTCTACATGCAAATAGTTTTGGTTGGGGCTCAAAAATGTTTGAATAGCCAGGTGCATATACTGAGCTTCTTCGTCGCCATCAATCACTTGTATATCCATCCCAAGCGATTGCTTTACATCTTCTACAATTTGGGCACCATTATCTGCCTCACGAAATGCCGAAGTAGCCAATATGAGGTAATCTTCTACTTTATGGAGTTCCATCAGTAGTTTGAAGGCATGCATGAGTTTGTGTATTTTTTCCTGTTTTTTTTCACCAATCATCTTATTGGCAAACACGTCCTTGCCGAGTCGCAGCGGATAACGTACATATTCGATGTTTTTGATGGATGTTTTCCCGTTGTTGTGTAATATTCTGGCAATGAGCATTCTCGCGCCATTCGATCCTATATCAATTGCTGCTAATTTCAAACTTTCTCGTTTTTTGAATGATAAGTCATAAATTTGACATCAAAAATAATAAAAAAGTAAAGTCTTGTTAAAAGATGTGTGGTTTTAAATTGCTTTTGCGTAAGTAATGATGCAAAATTGAATGTTTTTTGGGCACACATCGTCAAATTTAATTGTATGACAGTATCAATTGTAGTGGCTATAGCCGAAAATGGAGTAATTGGGATAGACAATGGGTTGCCTTGGCGGCTATCGTCTGACCTCAAAAATTTTAAAAAACTTACCTCTGGGCATACCATACTCATGGGACGCAAAACTTACGAATCGATCGGCAAGCCTTTGCCCAAACGTCGCAACCTGGTCATTAGCAGGGACTCTGCATACATAGCAGAGGGTTGCGAGGTGTTCCAAAGCATAGAGGCTGCTCTAGAAGCTGCCAAGACAGACAGTGAGGTATTTGTAATAGGTGGCGCACAAATCTACCGTCAGGTGTTGCCCAAGGCCGATAAAATTTACCTGACCAAGGTAAAAGCCGAGGTAAAAGGAGACGCTTTTTTTGAGATTGAAAACCTCGACCAGTGGCAGGTAGTCAATACCCAAGCCTTTGCAGCAGGCGAAAAAGACGAATATGATTTTGAAGTGGTGGAGCTTCTACAGCCTTAAGGAACAAGCCACAAGTCCTTAGCCGCCGATACATGTCGGTGCTCCAAGTTGAAGATACTCTACCAGTTTCTAATGATTTTATAGCTCGTTGATTATTAGTGGTTTATAAAACCCTACCAAAACTTTGTGAATGAAAACGCATTACACCATTCCTTAAAGAAACCGTATAACATAAGATTTATAAAACGCCTATGAAATTTAAAGCCATCAATCGTCAACGCATTATTTATACCTCCGGCGCCAGTGGTAAAACTCCTTTGGTGCCTGTTACACCTCAATTGTTGGAAGAAAAAGCTGCCCGGCGCATGACAAAAGAGGCAGCAGGCTATATTATTGGTGGAGCAGGGTTGGGCAAAACCATGCAAAACAATCGGAGTGCTTTTGATCAGTACCAAATTGTGCCTCGTATGCTCAAAGATGTATCAAAACGCGATACTTCTATTACCTTGTTTGGGCAAAAACTCCCTTCGCCCCTGCTCACCGCACCTATAGGAGTGCTAGAGATGGTACACCAACGCGCTGACCTTGCCGTTGCCGAAGCCACCAGTAGTTTGGGGGTGCCTATGATCTTTTCTAATCAGGCATCTTACCCAATGGAAGCTTGTGCAAGTTTGATGGGCAACAGCCCGCGCTGGTTTCAATTGTACTGGAGCAAATCTGACGAGCTCGTGTTGAGCTTTATCAAACGTGCCGAAGTCAGTGGTTGCTCGGCGATAGTAGTCACCCTTGACACTTCGGTATTGGGTTGGCGAACTCACGACCTTGACTTGGCTTTTTTGCCCTTTTTGCAGGGCAAAGGCATTGCCCAATATACCAGTGACCCAGTTTTCCAACAACTAATGGACGAACCTATAGATACCAGTGCCCTTGAGTTTAAACCGAAGGTGACGCTTTCGCTGATAAAAAATGCCCTTCGAATGAAAAAAAACTACCCTGGTGGCTTATGGAAAAACTTAAGCTCTGACCGCCCCATCAAAGCGGTCAAGAAGTTTGTAAATATTTATTCCAGAGATTCGCTTACCTGGGAAAATCTTCAATTTTTGCGTAAGCACACCCAACTGCCTTTGTTACTTAAGGGTATTTTGCACCCCGATGATGCCCAAAAAGCTATAGATTATGGTATGGATGGAATTGTGGTGTCGAACCATGGAGGGCGCCAGGTAGATGGGGCTATAGGGAGCTTTTCTGCTTTACCAGACATTGTACAAACAGTAAAAGGTCAAATACCTGTGCTGCTCGACAGTGGGGTAAGAAGCGGAGCCGATATGTTGAAAGCACTTGCTATAGGTGCCAAAGCAGTATGTTTGGGGCGTCCCTATGTGTATGGGCTGGCACTTGCGGGCGCTGCCGGAGTACAGGAAGTACTCGCCAATCTTATGGCAGATTTTGAGCTCAATATGGCGCTGGCTGGTTGTGCTTCTATAGATGAACTTGGTAGGGGGCTTCTGAAGGGTTCTGGGGGCTAGGAGCTAGGGACTGGGTGCCCCCAGTTTTGAAAGCATCTACAGATTTTACAGTACGTTGGTTTTTAGCGAGGTGGGGAGCATCTGAAGGGTTCTCCTCTCCTCTTGGTCTTAAGCGCAGCTGACCAAGAGAGTGGGTAACGATAGCGAAGAACCTGGTCTTGCCAAAAAAGACCACTACAAGTGAGTTTGTATGGGTTTTCAATCAGACTTGGTATAAAATCAGTAGATGGGAGGTCGGAATTTAGTGCTGTTTCCTTGGAAAAGTCTTTAGTGTAGGTGTTAGGCTGACTTAATAATATTTGCAAATATGATCATAAATTTCTTTTTTTTACCCTGAGTTAACAAAGGTACGCTTCAAAGTTCGATTTTATGAAAAAACATTTATTCGCTTTTATTCCATTATTATTTATTTTATTGAATGCCTGTGGCTCAAAAACCCAGGAGCATGACACTTCTGAAACCAAAGAAGTAGATTTGATTGTGCACAATGCCAAGGTATATACTGTAGACAGTACCTTTAGCCAGGCAGAAGCTTTTGCGGTCAAAAATGGCCAATTTGTGGCAGTGGGTAGCTCCAAAGATATTTTGACAAAATACACGGCTAAAAAGAAAATTGATTTACAGAAAAAGCCGGTATACCCTGGTTTTTTTGATGCGCATTGCCACTTTTATCGCTACGGATTGGGACTGCGTGAGGTAAACCTGGTGGGTACTGCTTCGTTTGCCGAAATTGTGGCAAAACTGCAGACCTTCCGGAAACAAAATCCTGCACAAGCTTGGTTGGCAGGGCGTGGTTGGGACCAAAACGATTGGGACTTAAAGGAGTTTCCTTCTAAAGATACGTTGGACAAGCTTTTTCCTGATGTACCTGTATTTTTGACCAGGGTAGATGGGCACGCAGCGTTGGCAAATCAAAAAGCGCTGGATCTTGCCGGGGTAAAAAACGGAGTGAAAGTGGACGGAGGAATAGTTGAAACTAAAAATGGTGAGCTTACCGGGATATTGATAGACAACGCCATACAATTGGTAAGGAAAGCCATTCCGGAAGCCAGCAAAGCAGAACAAACCACTGCTTTGCTCAATGCCCAAAAGCAGTGTTTTGCCGTAGGGCTCACTAGCGTAGTAGATGCGGGGCTTAATCGCAGTAACATTGAACTAATCAATGAACTTCAGCAAGCCAAACAGCTGAAAATGAGGGTATATGCTATGGTAAGTGCTACCAAAGCCGACTTGGATTATTATTTGACAAAAGGCAAAATAAAAACCGACTACCTCCACGTTCGCTCAGTAAAAGTATACGCCGATGGCGCTTTAGGTTCGCGCGGAGCTTGTTTACTGCACCCTTACCATGACAAACCCGAAGAACAAGGTTTTTTGTTGTCTTCTCCCCAAACTTTAGATAGCTTGGTGCAACGCATAGCAGCTAAAGGTTTTCAGGTAAACACCCACTGCATAGGCGATTCGGCAAATCGTTTATTATTAGATATTTATGCCAAATACCTCAAGGGTAACAATGATTTACGCTGGCGCATAGAGCACGCTCAAGTAGTGAATAAGGCCGATTTAAAAAAGTTTGCCGAGTTTAGCATAATTCCTTCAGTGCAACCCACCCACGGAACCTCTGACATGTACTGGGCAGACGAACGTTTGGGCAACGAGAAGATAAAAACTGCTTATGCGTACAAAGATTTGCTGAAACAAGGCAGGTTGTTGGCGATTGGCAGCGATTTTCCGGTAGAGCACATCAACCCACTGTATGGTTTTCATGCGGGGGTGGCACGCCAGGACGCCAAGAATTTCCCTGAAGGTGGGTTTCAGATGGAGAATGCCATTAGCCGCAAGCAAGCGCTTAAGGGGATGACTATCTGGGCGGCATTTAGCAGTTTTGAAGAAAACGAAAAAGGCAGCATTGAACCAGGCAAAATGGCTGATTTTGTGGTCACTGAAAAAGATTTAATGACGGCTCCCAAAACCGAACTGCGCCAACTTAAGGTATTGCGTACTTTTGTGGGGGGCGAACAAGTGTATAAACATAAGTAGTAAATCTGAATGAGGAGTTTTTAATTAGGCTTATACAACTGTCCATTGAAAACCCTTCATTCCTCACTGATAATTCCTAATTAATATGAAACTAACAAAAGACCTTTATCAAACTTCATTGTCTTTACTCACTGATCTTTATCAGCTAACCATGGCTTATGGTTATTGGAAAGCAGGCAGATCGGAAAACGAATCTGTATTCCATTTATTTTTTCGCAGCCACCCATTCAAAGGCGGGTTTACTATTGCCTGTGGTCTAGAATATGTCATTGACTATTTAGATAATTTCAAGTTTTCGGAAGATGACATTGCTTACCTGGCAACTTTGAAGGGCAACGACGACAAGCCAATGTTTGAACAGGGTTTTTTAGACTATTTGGCTGACCTGAAGTTTACCTGCGATGTAGAGGCGGTACCTGAAGGCACAGTGGTTTTTCCTCAAGAGCCCCTCATCCGGATTAAAGGCCCTATAGCCCAATGCCAATTGTTGGAAACTCCCCTGCTCAATATTGTCAATTATCAAACCTTGGTAGCCACCAAAGCTGCCCGCATGAACCTGGCTACCAAAGGGGAGCCTGTGCTTGAGTTTGGCTTGCGTAGGGCGCAAGGCATAGATGGCGGCTTGGCGGCAAGCAGAGCCGCATACATTGGTGGTTGTGGAGCCACTTCTAATGTGTTGGCGGGGCGCTTGTTTGGCATTCCCGTAAAGGGCACCCACGCCCATAGTTGGGTAATGTCGTTTGACACCGAAATGGATGCTTTCGAGACTTATGCCGATGTATTGCCCAACAATTGTGTGTTTTTGGTAGACACCTACGACACTGTACAAGGAGTAAAGCACGCGGTAGAGGTAGGTAAAAAGCTGCGGGCACAAGGGCACGAAATGATTGGCATCAGGCTAGACTCTGGTGACCTTGCCTACTTAAGTATCAAAGCCCGTGAAATTTTGGATGAAGCGGGTTTTCCGGAGGCTACTATTGTGGCAAGCAACGACCTGGACGAAAATATTATCAACAGTTTGAAACTACAGGATGCCAAAATCAATGTATGGGGTATTGGAACCAAACTGGTGACTGCCTACGACCAACCTGCCTTGGGTGGGGTATACAAAATAGCCGCCATGCGAAAAGACGATGGCAGTTGGGATTACAAGGTAAAGCTGTCGGAGCAGGTAATCAAGATATCGAACCCTGGGGTGTTACAGGTGCGTCGTTTTTACCAAGACGGAGAGTATATTGGCGATATGATTTTTAATGAAGTGGAGCAAGTGCCCGAAGTGGCCACCATTATTGACCCAATGGATGCTACCCGTCAACGCGATATGCCTGCCAATGCTGAGTTTAAAGATTTGTTGCAACCATTATTCAAAGGCGGCGAATTGATCTACAAAATACCTACCATTGATGAGGTAAAAGCCCACGCAGCCAATGAACTAAAAAACTTTCACGCGGGGGTCAAACGTTTTATCAACCCACACAGCTATCCGGTAGGGCTTGAGAAAAGCCTCAGTGATTATAAGTATGACCTCATCCGTGATTTGCGTAAGCGCAAGCAAAGCTAAACAGGCTCAAGCTTTAAGCTTGAAGCGACAAGCAACAAGGCGTAAATTACCAACTTGCGGCTTGTCGCTCATTGCTTGTGACTATTTATTTCTTCAGCATATAATCTACAGTCAGGTTAGACAAGACTTTTATTCCCAGCTTCATTCCTGAATCGTCTATTTTAAAATCGGGCGTATGATGAGGAGCGGCGGTGCGAGGGTCTTGTCCCTTGGTCATTCCTCCCAAAAAGAAGAAAAGCGAAGGTACTTGCAAAGCATAAAAAGCAAAATCTTCGGCACCTGTTATAGCATCGGTTAACAGTACGTTGCGTTTTCCGGCAAGCCTTTGCAAAGTAGGCAACATTTGAGCCGTCAAACGGGGGTCATTATAAGTAACTGGGGTATTTTTCTGAATAGTTACTTCGGCGGTTGCTCCGGCACTCTCGGCAATTTTGGTTGCGGTTAGCTCGATTTTTTTATGAATAATTGCTTGCATTTTAGCATCCAGTGTCCGAATAGTCCCTATCATTTCGCATTGCTCAGGAATAATGTTGTTCCTAATTCCTCCGCGAATCATTCCTACCGAAATTACTGCTGCCTCTTTGGTCAAAGCAGTTTGACGACTGATAATGGTTTGCAACCCGTTGATAATCTGTGCCGACACAGCAATGGGGTCAATCCCGGTCCAAGGTGTAGAACCGTGGGTTTGCTTTCCTTTTACCTTGATCACAAAGCGGTCAGCGCTTGCCATAATTCCTCCTGAACGGTAACGAATGGTGCCCACTTCGGTGGCAGAATTGATGTGTAGCCCAAACATTACATCTACTTTAGGATTTTTGAGCACCCCTTCGGCTACCATCAAACTTGCCCCACCTTGTTCGCCTTGAGGTGCGCCTTCTTCAGCGGGTTGAAACACAAACTTTACAGTACCCCTCAGGTCTTTCTTTACCTTGCTCAACACCTCAGCCACTCCCATCAATATGGCTACGTGGGTATCGTGTCCACAGGCATGCATTACTCCGGTAGGTTTGCCATTGTAGGTAGACTTTACCTTAGAGGCAAAAGGTAACTTTACGCGTTCGGTCACGGGCAGCGCATCCATGTCAGCCCTCAGCCCCACTACTGGCCCTGGCTTGCCCCCCTTCAGAATACCCACTACTCCTGTATGTGCTACCTTGGTTTTTACCTCTAGCCCTAGTTTTTTTAAATGTTGAGCCACCATTTCAGCAGTTTTAAACTCCCGGTTCGACAACTCAGGGTTTTGGTGGATATGTCGCCGCCACTTGATCACCTGCGGCTCTATGTCTTCGGCTAGTTTATCTATCTTTTGACGAAGTTTTTTTTGGGCAAAAGTAGTTGTAGTCAATGCAGCACTCGCCACCAATAGCAGGCATAAAAAACGAAACGAAACGCAGATGTTTTTCATTTGATAAAAGATTTATTAGAACAAATTGACTGCTCCCCAAGCTAAAGCAGAGGGGATTCTCACCCAACGCACAACCTAATGGTTCACGTTAACGGATAGAG
>NZ_CANLRP010000077.1 GCF_947493425.1 uncultured Microscilla sp.
GGAAAAGGTGATATTGATGTGTCGCAAGCACAATATGCAACCTTTTCCTTTTTTTATCAAAACCGTCGGGTAGAGTAAAGAAATCGGTAAGTCAACACTTGATAAAATTACAAGTTGTTACTTTTCAATAGGTAGGATTTATTCCAGTACAGGCAAAGGGGGTAAATTAACTTATATGCAGCACAATGTCTTTGCCGTAACGCATCATATCATGGATGTGCCCGTATACAAACTTCCCCCCCCGACCTGACAGGTGTAGATTGGAGAATTGTTGAAGATATGCACTGATTTTGGCTATTTTTTCAGGATAATCCAACGCCAATACTGGATAAGCATATTTGATTACATAAGTAGTTGTATCTATGATTTCGTCAGGTGTAACCAAACCTGTCTCCACCAAACCACTACAAGTCTTGGCGATGAAGTCTTCTTTGCTCCACTGCCACAACGGGCTGCTTTCATTGTAAGGTATTTCGGCAATCAAAGAGGTGTTGCCTGCCGGAGCCATGGCTATACTTCGATTGCGGGGCTCTACTACCCTGGTAAAAATAAAGTCATTGTCAGGAAAATAAAGGCTTGCATTGGATGTAACCAAGGGTTTGTTCAAAAATACTCCCACCAGCATTAAGTGCTGAAACCGAATAGCCTGGGTCAGAGCCAATATTTCTGCAGGCACTTTGGGCTCAAGTATTTGCAAAAAAATACTCAAGGGCAAGGTGCTCACTACTTGTGCACCTGAGTGAATTGTTATTTTTTCCTGATGATTAACTTCTATAGCTGTAATGTGCCCGTTATGATGATAAATCCGGGTAATGGGCGAATTTTTGTGTACGTGCTTCTTTCCGCAGGCAATCTCCATTCGTTCAAATATTTCGCCTATGCCTGACACCGGGTAATAAAAACTACCGTCAATGTGTTCGGTTTTGGCTTTGTTGCCTTGCAAGGCTTCTTTGATAAAAGTGCGTAAATTCAATCCAGACAGCCTTTTACCGGCCACTTCGGGCGAAAGTTGTGCAGGGGGCAACCCCCATAGTTTTTCGCTGTAGTTGAGCAAAAACCGCTGGGCAATTGTTTTACCATACGTCTGCACTGCTAACTCTTCAAAGCTTACACCAGCAGTTTTTGGCAAAGCCTGTAGTTTGCTTTTGATAAACTGCCAACTTGCCTTGACCAACTCTCTTAAACCTAGGTTTCGCACCAGGTTAAGCGGGGTAAGCGGAAAGTCTATGAGTTTTTGTTGGCTGTAAATCTGACTGGGAGCGTGTATTTGAGGCATACGCTCTCCCATCAGTTGTAGTAGGTCTTGGGTAATCTCAGGGTCTTTGGCATGAAATCGGTGCGCACCCGAATCAAACCGAAACCCTCTATGACTCAAAGTAATACAGTTGCCCCCTGTCTGATGGCTTGCTTCGTACAAAGTAAAGTTTAAAGATTGTTTTTGGGCATAAAATCCCACTGCCAGCCCGGCAGGTCCTCCCCCTAAAATGATTAATTGAGATGGCTCTGTCATAATTATTGCAAAATAGACATTTTCAATAAGTCATCAATGAATAAATACTCTTTGCTTTTTTTATATTGCTGCTGTTAACTTTTAATCAAAACTTGCCATAAACAAGCAAAGTTTATTTAAACCTTCTCAATTAATTATGAAACCACTCAATTTTATTTTATGGAAACCTGAAGGTGCTCCTGAATTTTCGCCAGGAGGCGCCACCTTTGCTGATGGTACCACTATAGAGCTGGCAAGTGCAGCAGCTGCTTATGTACAAGAGAACAGCCTCGAACTTACTCAAACCTCTTTTATCATTACCTTAAACTCAGACGAAGAAGAACTGGCTTCTCACACTTTCCAGATGGAGAAACTGGGAGGTTCGGTTAATCTGTGGCTATTGGCAAACCCTAAAGAAACTGACCCTAATGGTAGTTTTACGGGTAAGTTTCTTCAGGCATTGTGCGACTTAGCACCCGCCCAAACTCCACTCACTATTAAAATAGGAGTTATTGCCAATGACGAAACTACCTGGATAAATGAAGGAAACCTGATATTTGACGGTACCACAGGAAGTGAAACGTATCAGCAATTACTTACTTTTTACGACGATGTAGATGCCAGCCGTAGTCAAGCCAACAAAGAAACTACTGAGGCTTACGCCCAAAAAAGAGAAGAAGAAGCACAAGCACGACACAACGCCAATCATTTTGAGGTATTTTTTAAAAGCAACCATCCTTCACAAACTACTTATGTGATTTGTAAAGACACGAAAAGTTTGTCAGAAAATATCGTGGAGGTTCAGCCCAATGCAAAAATAAGTGTAGAGTTTTGGCGGGGTTCTAGCCACGAGATACTGGCTTACTCACAAAATGTGTCAAAAGAAGCTGCCCACAAAGTCACTACAGTTACCGAAACCCTCGAAAATCAAGAGATTTTGATATAACGGCAGGGTTCTCAGAACTTGGAAGTTGGCTATTTAATATTACTAATTATCAATAGTTAGTTTTATATAAAACCCCAGTGGGACATTGGTATAAACAAACCTTTGATAAAAGAAAAAGCAGGTGATACTTTGATTGTTTCACCTGCTTTTTGTGTGCTGTACGCCTGGTCTTTTTGCTCTATTCACTTTTAACCTTGTGTAGGGTCTCTCTTGTCTGTTTGGGCATCTGCCTGACCTTCTTTAAACTTGATCAATAAAGCCGTATGATCATCGTGTACTGGCATGCCACGGCTAAAGTGATTCAGGTCGGTAATAATTTTATCGTTGATCTCATCGGGTGACAAATGGGCATTGGCGAGCACTAAGTCTTGTAATCTTTCATAACCATACTCCTCTTTTTCTTTGTTCATTGCCTCTATTATCCCGTCGGTATATAACAACAACATATCGCCCTCTTCATAGTTAAGGGTTTGCATCTCGATGTGGTCAGAAAACAACTTATTACGCAAAATACCCAGCCCCATTCCTTTGCCCTGATAGTACTTTACCTCTTTGGTTTGGTGGTGATAATACAACGTAGGGCAATGTCCGGCGCGGGCAAACTCTATTTTTTGAGCGCTGTCATCTATCAACAAAATGGTTACTGTAATAAAAGAAGCCCGGTCTAAACAATTGGTCAAGGCGTTGTTGGCATAGTACAAAAAACGCTCGGTGCGCAAACCAAACTGAGCCAGGCTATGAAAAACCCCTTTCATTTGCGCCATATTAAACGCCGCATTGGTACCCTTGCCCGACACATCGCCCACAATTACCATTACCCGGTTGTTGTCAATGGGGTAAATATCATAATAATCCCCGCCAACATCTTGTGCTGAGTCTGAAAATGCCGCAATTTCCATTTTTTTGCTCACCGTTAACTCTTCGGGTAGCGGCAAAAGGCTTTTTTGCACTGTGCGCGCAATTTTTATTTCTTCTTTGTATCGTTCTGCTTCAATGGTTTTGGCAAGTAGCCGGAAGTTTTCAATAGAAATGCTTGCCTGACGCACAAAAGTCTTAATCAACACCTTTTTGTCGTCGTCAAAGCCATCTTTCACATTTTTCAGTAAGGTCAGGTTTCCCAATTGGTGATCGTGCGCCACCAATTTTTGCGTAAGCATTGACTTAAAACCATACTCGTTGAGGTCTTCCATCAAAGGATCATGCTCTTGATTGCGGGCAAAGGTGGCATCAATTATTCGACGGGTGTTATGACGTTTGATGATACGCTTAAGCTTGCTTATCTCTTCTTTGTCTACTCCTTTGTGCAAAAAAGCCACCTGCTCATTGTTTTCATTCGTGATTTCTAACCAGGCAGCATCTGCCGAAGCGGTATTGACAGCACTATCCAGCAAAATCTCGTATACCTGGGCTTCTTGTTCACCTGCCTGTAGTGATTGTGATAGTTTCTGAAAACTAATAATTTCTTCTAGTTTTTTTTCAAATACTGAGGTGGTAGGCAGATTAAAAACCATGACTAACATAGAAAAAATAGTGTAAAAAATAACAAAGGCAAAAATGGCAATGATGTATACACTATGGTTCAGGTTGGTAGTAAGGTAAGGATGATTGGAGTGCCTGATCACCGTTTGGAAAAAGAAAATAGCAAATAAGGTAATGAAAGACAGCAATAGTATACTCTGCCATTTCTCTTTGGCATTGAGGTATACTACCCATTTAAAGTTAAATGATAAGTTGAGCGCAAGTAAGATTAAGCCACCCAACACCAGCAAAAACAAAGGTTGATTGAAGTCAAGTTCAAAAAAGTTAAACAACAGGCTAATCAGCAATAAATACTCATAAACAGTCCAAAGGCGTTGCAAACGCTGGGTTTTTTGGTGCATAATGAGCTTTTTCCAGTAAAAGAAAGCCTTGCTCAGAAAAATCACCAGTAGGCCTATATTTATATGGTACAGCAAATTGAGCCAGCGCTCTTGGTGGTGGGCTTCCAGGTAGTTGCTGCTCAGCTCCATTGCAGCGTATACTATCAGGGCTATAGTGTTGGTAACCAAGCCAGTGATAAATAAACTGGTGAGCAACTCGATAAAATCTATTTCTTTGAGCTTTTCGAGCCTGGAGTTGTAGTAAAAAAATACACTAAGAATAAATAAGTTTAGGAGAAGACCTTTGAGGTAGAAGTCTGACCCTACCCCAAAAAAAGGCACTGGAGTAAGCCCAAAAGATGATAGTAAGTATATTACCAGTAATAACAACCAACTGACAATATTTACATATATAAATATTCCTATGACATTTCTTAACGAGAGCATATTTTTTATTTAAAACAAACATTTGGTTGACTCTAGTCGTCAGCCAGATGTTTCGTTAGTCGAGTTATTGTTTACTGTATAAGAAGCAAGCCTCTCTATAATGATCATGCCTGACTTGCTGCTATTATTAATTTAACAGCCCAAGCAACTATTCACCTTTAATGTATGCCTGAGTGCATAAAAAAACATTTGAAATGCTTAAGAAAAATTACAACAAACAACACTCACTGTTGCTTGTGTACCAAGCAAATTTAAAAATTAAAACTGATATTGAGAAATCATACAAGCATTGTAAAAGAGTTGTAAAGACTTAACTTTAAAATAAATTGCATATAACCAAAAAGTAATGCTTATTTGAGCAAATAATATTGAGAATATTCGCATAAAATTAAAGCTAATCCCACTTTATTTTTATCCAAACCCAGCCTATAAGCTTCTCAAGTACAACTATCAAAGCATTTGTTTCTTGAGCGAAACCGTTAAAATCTTACATAAGTATAGGGGTAAAATTTAACCTTTGGGTGTAAAGCTGGGTGCCAAACGCTGAAGCCGTAGATTCGGTTGCCATGTACCAAGTCAAGTATGTAATAGCTAACATCGCACAGGGCGGGTTTTCACAGACCTTGCGCTTTATTCTATGGTTTAGAATACCTAATGTTGAACCTGATTCACCTTCTTGATTTCCACTCAAAACAGTAACATTACATATACACTCTCTTTCTTTAAAATTATGGCAAAAAAACTTGATAAAATTTTAGTAATAGATGTAGAATCTACTTGCTGGCAAGGAACACCACCCGAAGGGCAAGTAAGCGAAATTATAGAAATAGGCATTTGTGTATTTGACCTCAAAGAACGCCAACGTGAATCGCGCGAGGGTATCTTGGTAAAACCCACCCAATCTGAGGTTAGCCCGTTTTGTACCGAATTGACCACCATTACCCCAGAGTTGATAGATGCTGAAGGGGTAGACTTGAAAGAAGCTTGCCGCATTTTGCGCAAAAAGTACGAAAGCCAGCAAAGGGTATGGGGTAGCTGGGGCGACTATGACCGACGGCAGTTTGAACGCAACTGTAAAAACCGGGGCATTGGTTATCCTTTTGGCACTAACCATCTCAATGTTAAAACTTTATTTGCTATTAAAAACCGCCTGGAGCGTGAGTTGGGAATGGATGGTGCGATGGAGTTGATGCAATGGGAACTGGAAGGCACCCACCATAGAGGGGTAGATGATGCCTGGAACATTGCCCGGTTAATGTCATCTTTGATTTAGGGCTTGACTCTCCCAAGCAGTATTCAACAAAAGCTTTGATCATTGTTGGGGCATCATAGAGTTAATACCTACTTTTGTGACTCAATTGCTCACACAATAAAGCATTAAAACAAAATTAGTTTTACCTGATTACCTTAAGCAAGGTATCAGCTATTAGCCAACACCTTGTAGCTACTTGTTGCCTAAAACTAATCGCTTGCTACTAGTTTAAAGCCAAATACAATGAAGTGGAAAAAGATATTTACCAAAATATATAAATGGGAATTTTGGACATTTTGGGTGTTTTACATCCCCGTATATTACTATTGGGCGTATTGTTGGGTACGTACCCGCTCTATGTTCTTTTTTAGTGCCGCGAACCCTTCAATGGATATGGGTGGTTTTATTGATTACCCCAAAATGGAAATTTTTAAAATTATTCCTCCCGACTTGTTGCCCAAGATGGTATTTATCACCAACGAAGAAGAAAAACAACAAGCCGAACAGGTGGCCATTACCAAGGGTATTCAGTTTCCACTGATCGCCAAACCCAATCGTGGTGAACGGGGTAAAGGAGTGGCAAAAATTAAAAATCCAGCTCAACTAAAAACTTACCTGGATGCGGCCACTGATCATATTATTTTACAGGATTTTGTAGCGCATCCGCTGGAGTTTGGCATTATGTATTACCGCCTTCCCAACGAAACCAAAGGCAACATTACCTCTATAGTTCAAAAAGAGTTTTTGACCGTTACCGGAGATGGTAAGTCAACCGTGCGACAGCTCATGCGCCAAAGTAAACGAGTGGCTTTGTACGAATCCCATGTAGAGGGAAGTTATCCTGAAATACTAGAAAAGGTTCCAGTGAAGGGCGAAGAAACCTTGCTAGAGCCCATTGGCAACCACTCACGTGGAACGATCTTTCGCAACTCGAATTATTTGATTAATGACCAATTGATTGATGTATTTGACCAAATGAGTAAACGTATTGAGGGCTTTTATTTTGGTCGTTACGACATCAAAGTACCCACAATGGAAGACCTGTATGCAGGCAAAAATATTATTTTGATGGAGCTCAACGGGGTCAACTCTGAACCTGCCCATATTTATGACCCCGACATGAATATTTTTGCTGCTTACCGCGATTTGCTTAAGCACTGGCAGGTATTGTACAAAGTAAGTACCCAAAACCACCAAAATGGGGTGCCTTATATTGATAGCCGTGAGGCTTTTCCGAGATTGGTGCAGCATTATAAATAATGATGAACCGACTGTAGAAAACGCTGCTTTAGCTAATTATAAGTGTCAAGAGAAGTAACAGAGTGAAAAATTGATAATGCTGTTGGTGTAGTATCTTGCCTGCTGTAGGCAATTCAACTAAAAAATATAGTCTAACACGTTGGGCTTAAAGCCCGACAAATGACGAAACACTCACTCAAAATATTTTCTTTTTATTCTCGCCTCAGCTCGTGTCTTCACGAGCTGATAGAAACCTTCAAAAATGATGTTCCCAGACATTGTGATGAGGCGATTTGTGGAGACACAAACCGAGGCGAATGAGTAAAACTCTAGCTTCGGTTTTCAAAAGTATCGTCATCGCCTCAGCTCGTGTCCTCACCATAACCGTCAGGCTAATATTTTTTAGTGATTCTGTCTTTCATTGCCAGATATTGATGTTTTAATCAGTGTTTGAAGATGGCGCGCTGCGTCCTCGCGCGTGCCCAGCCAAGCAAATTCTACGATGGTACACGCAAGGACGACGTGCACCAGCAGTGCTTAAAGCCCAACGAATGACAGAACACTCACTCAAAATATTTTTCTTTTTAATCTTTTTTCAAAAACAAAGCCCTGATTGCTTCTTCAGGGCTTTTTTGATGTTCTTTATTTAATTTTTGTCTAAATAAACCGACCGTTTACCGAACATTTTTAACGTTTTATCTAAAACGTTTTGCAAGTTTCAAAAAAACAACTACTTTTGTATTGCATAGCTGGTTGAAGGATCTTGGGGGTTAGGAACATTGTTCCTTCCCTCAAGTTTTTTTTTGCCCCTACCCTATCTGCATTTTCATCAACATTACCTTTTCCCAATTTATTGCTTCACAGCCCTACCCTGTTTCCAATGTGCTACTCATCAGTCAGTAAAAGACAAACCTCTGAATGTGCCTGATACACTCAAACAAAAGCTTTTCATTTTCAAGGTATTTTTGCTAAATTTGAATTAGCAAAATGGCATTCACTGCGTATTTTTGCTACAAATGCAAACATTGCAATGGTATTCACCCTAAATTTACTCACAACTTACCTTATATGGAAACGGCTGAATCAACTCCAAACATTTCTCCTGAAAGCGAAAACACTCTTAAAATAAAAAAATCACAGGTAGTAATGGTGCCTGTAGAGCGCATTGATGTACACCCCGACAACCGTCCATTGGGGATCAATGAAGAAAAAATTGCCCAACTTCAGATATTGATTCAACACGATGGTTTCGATAGTTCGCATCCTTTGGTAGTGCGTTTGCAAGACGAACGTTATCAGTTGGTAGAAGGTGAACACCGCTTTAGGGCTGCTAAAGCGTTGGGTTACGAGGAACTTCCTTGTGTAATAAGGGTCATGGACGATACTGAAGCCTTGATTCAGTTGATTACCGGAAACATTCAGAGCGATAACAAGCCCCTCGAAATAGGTTTGAATGCCCTAAAAGTAATACAAGCAGCCAATGAACAGGGGTTGTCAGTCACAAACTACGCCCAACGTCTGGGCATGTCTGAAACATCCATTAGGCGCTATATGCACGCCAGTGAAGCATTTCAATTTATCCAATCACAATTGCCCGCGGGAGCTTATATTTTAGAGGAAGTATACAAACTTGAAGAGATTCAACGTTGTGCCCAAACCGATTGGATATGGCTGCATGACCTGATTACAGAAAAAGAGTTGTCTAAGGCACAAGTAATAGAAATTTCGCAGGCAATCAGAGACATCAAAACCGACAATCCTGCCATTTATCAGTTTTTTGATTTTACGGCTATTCGCCAAAAAATAGCCCGTGAAATTATCCAGGGGCAAAAAACAGCGCATCGGGTATACAATGACTTGCTCGAAACGTTTGAGACCAGTTACGAAAACCTTGACGAAAGCATTGAAAGTTATGAATACAATGTACTACACGACGAAATAGAGCAAGAAACAGTCAATTTGCGGGAGTGGTTTATAGAAAACCTTAAGTCGGTTTCGCCCTTGATCAAATCGGCTATATTAGAGGTTTACAAAGATGCTCTACAACTCAAACGTAGCAGCAGCAAAGAAGAAGCAGAAAGAGATGCGGCTTATTTTAGGGATAAAAAAAACCAAAAAGAGCGCGAAGAACAAGAACGCATAGAACGAGAAATGCGTCAGGTATTGCCGGGTAAATGGTGGCAATTGGGCGAGCACTTGCTTTACTGCGGCAATGGGCAAGACCTGGTGTTTAGGGAAAGGTTGCCCGAAAAATCGGCTTGGGCTTATGCCAATTTTATTAAAAACAACCCTGAAAACCAAGACAATGATGGTACCACTCCTCACCTTGCCTGGCAACAATACGACTGGTTGGTACAGCGTGCCCAAGTGGTAACAGCCACTGTACCAACCGAGGCAATTGCTCGTTTTTTAAGAGCCACCCAAATGCCTTACAAATGGTCATTGTCGGCAAAAATCAGTGAAAACGAAGGGCACTGGAATAGTTGGCTTTATTCGGCAGTTTTTTCAGAAGCCAAAAGCATTCGTCAGGCAACCGACTTGGTAGAAATACGCAACGCCCCCAATATGTCGGGCGACTTGCCCAAAGATTTGCTCAAATATTTTATTGAAGCTTTTTCTACCACCCATGACCCTATCATAGACCTTGAGGCAGGCGATGGTACACTATTATTACTTGCCGAAAAAAACAATAGGATTTGTTATGCGGCAGAAGCCAATCAGGAAGCCTGCAAAAGGCTATTGGATAACTGGGAACAAGCTAGTGGTGGCAAAGCCCGCAAAATAGACGATGCAGTGGCTAACTTGCCAGAAATTAGCGAATAAAAGAACCTTACCCTAAATTAAAAACCTTCTGAATGCGCATTCAGAAGGTTTTTAATTTACTTGTGACTTATAACTAAGGGCTTATTACCAATACTAAGTAACGTGTTCGCAATAACTGTCCGGTTTAGAATAAATCCGCTTTACTGCCTTTCGTTATTTTTATTGCCCGTAGCGCTGCTACGAGCGCAAAAAATGCCTCAGTCAGTCGTGCGTATTTGCCCTAAAAAACAGAAACTTATTTTGAACACGTTACTAAACATATTTACTCTTGATGACGGTTAGTTTTTCACGCGTCATTTCGTGCATGCTATATGGCACACCTCCCATGCCAATCCCTGAAGCATCTCTGCCTCCAAAAGGCATCCAATCGACCCTAAAAGCAGTATGATCATTTACCATGACGGCGGTTGCATTCAGTCGTTTGACACAATGCAGGGCAATGTCTATATTTTTGGTAAATACGGCGGCTTGAAAGTGCACATCCAAACTATTGGCTATGTCGATGGCTTCGTCTCGGTCGGAGTAAGAGTAAATGCATACCACAGGGCCAAAAACCTCTTCGGTTGACACCTTGACTGTAGTAGGAGGATCTAATAATACGGTGGGCTGATAACAAGTATCAGAGATACGCTTGCCTCCACACAATAATTTAGCTCCTTTGTTTACTGCTTCATTTACCCATTCTTCTACCCTGTCTACTTCTTTGGGTGCTATCAATGGTCCCACCTCGGTAGTCTCTAGTGTAGGATCGCCTACGGTTAATTTTTCGGCAATATCGGCAAGCTTATTTGCCAGTTTGCTACAAATACTTTTATGGGCAAAAACCCTTTGTACCGATACACACACTTGCCCGGCATGGTAAAACCCTCCTTTGGCAAGTGCAGGCAACATTTCATTAAAATCAGCGTCAGGCTCTACAATTACTGGAGCAGCTCCTCCGTGTTCGAGTGCACAACGGGTACCTGGAGCAAGTTTAGACTTAAGATACCAACCTACCCGGGCTGAACCAATGAAAGAAAAATAGTTTACCCTTTTATCAGTGACTAAGTATTCGGCGGCTTCGTTTTCGCAAATCACTGCCTGACACCAACCTTTGGGCAAACCGGCTTCTGCCAAAATATCTACCAATGCAAGGCAAGACAAGGGAGTAGTACGGGCAGGCTTTACAATCACTGGACAACCAGCTGCCACTGCCGTAACTACTTGGTGTACAATCAGGTTGAGCGGATGATTAAATGCACTTATCGAGGCCACTACCCCGATAGGTTCACGAGTAGTGTAAGCAATACGGTTTTCTGAAGCCTTGGTCAATCCCATAGGCATTTGTTCTCCCCTGAGTTGTCCAATATGTTCTTTGGCAAGCTTTACTCCATTAATAGCCCGCAAAACTTCCACTTTAGAGTCTACCAAGGGTTTGCCCCCCTCTTGAGCAGCAGTTGTTGCGAGTTCATCAAATCTTTTTTCCATAATGGCCGCAGCCCGTTCCAAAATGGCAATGCGTTCGTGGGCAGGAATCCACTCCGATTGATCAAGAAATAACCCATAGGCTATCGAAAGTGCTTTTTCTATTTCTACCTTCCCTACTATAGGAAGCTCTTTAATAAGACTTAAGTCATAAGGTGATTTTACTTGTAACATCTTGATAGATAGTTTTTAGGTGATACTTTACTATTGCTTAACCCCTGCTTGTTGTTTAAGCAACACATTTAAAATAGAATGATTGAGAGAATAGTCAACTGCCAGGTCTATAACGTGTACCCCATCAGTATTGAGGGCTTTGTCGAGCATTTCAATGAAATCATTGTCACTGGCAGGTCGATGACCAATGGCTCCGTAACTTTCGGCATATTTCACAAAATCAGGGTTATTATAATCCAGCCCAAAATTATCAAAGCCCATGTCTTCCTGTTTCCATTTAATCATTCCAAAAGCATTGTCGTTCAGAATAATTACTATAAGGTTTAACCCCAGACGCACTGCCGTTTCAAGCTCTTGTGAGTTCATCATAAAACCTCCGTCTCCGCATACCGACACTACCCGTTTCTCAGGGTTGAGCAATTTGGCACACATGGCCGATGGCAAACCTGCTCCCATAGAAGCAAGGGCATTGTCTAACAACAAAGTATTGGGTTGGTAACAATGATAGTTTCGGGCAAACCATAGTTTATATACGCCATTATCTAGTGTAATAATGTCCTCTTCGGCAAGGGTTTGCCTTAACAGGTTTACCAAACGTTGGGGCAACATCGGGAAACGCGTATCTTCAAAATACTTGCTTAAATGCTCTCCTACTTTTATTTTAATTTTTTCGTAGTCAGCAAAATCCCAATTACTGTGGTCATTGACCTGTTCGGCAAGTTTTTCTATATTAGAAGCAATGTCTCCCACTACATTCAGTTGCGGAAAGTATACTTCGTCTACTTCGGCCGGAAAAAAGTTTAAATGAATGACCTTAGTCCCCCCTTGTTCCATAAAAAACGGTGGTTTTTCTATCACATCGTGCCCTACATTTATAATTAAGTCAGCCTTGCCAATAGCCGCATGTACAAAGTCATGGTCAGACAAAGCAGCTGTGCCCAAAAAACGAGGGTGACGCTCGTCTACTACTCCTTTGCCCATTTGGGTATTAAAGAAGGGGATTTTGGTTTTTTCTAAAAACTCGGTCAAGGCTTTGCTGGTTCTTTTGCGGTTGGCACCAGCTCCTATCAACACTAAGGGCATTTTGGCGTTTTCTATCATTTTTGCCGCCTCACCAATCGTTTCTTTGTCGGCATCTGGACGGCGGTGTCCTACTACAGTAAATACCCGCTCTTGACACTCTTCTTCGGCGATGTCTTCGGGCAACTCTAAATGAACAGCACCAGGGCGTTCTTCCATTGCCAGGCGAAAAGCCTCTCGTACCATAGAAGGAATATTATTACCATTGACAATCTGCCTGGTATACTTGGTGATGGGACGAAACAAATCTACTACATCGATGATCTGAAAACGCCCTTGCTTGGACTTTTTAATAGGTTTTTGCCCAGTAATCATCATCATAGGCATAGCGCCTAATTGGGCATAAGCCGCCGCCGTAGTAAAATTGGTGGCGCCCGGACCTAAGGTAGCTAAACAAACTCCAGGTTTACCAGTAAGCCGACCATAAGTAGCCGCCATAAACCCAGCGCCTTGCTCATGACGGGTAAGAATTAATTTTATTTTTGAGTCTTTCAATGAATTCAAAAAATCAAGATTTTCTTCTCCTGGGATTCCAAAAATATATTCAACCCCTTCATTTTCAAGTACTTTAATAAATAACTCTGATGCTTTCATGTGCTATGTTATTAGTTACTCACTTTATGTGTGACATATACCTTCTATGTTCTTGTTTTAGCAAGAACAATTCATCATGTCATCAATATAGTTAGTTCTTTTGCAAGAACCAGCAAAAGCATGTGAAATAAATAACAACCGTAGTAGCCCGAAATAAACAACGCCTAAAAATCGATGATCTTTAGGCGTTAGTGAGTATAATATAGTGTAATTGAGAAGACGCTACTCTTTGCTTTGTTCTTTATTGGCTTTAGTACCTACTCCAGTATTTTTCATTTTCTCCTCTATTTTGTCCCAAGTACCATCTGGCAATACAGGGGCAAGCATTTGTCCTACATAACTTTTGGGAAACTCTTCTTTAATCCCAAATCTTTCGGGCTCTTTGTCTGGGCAAATATAAGTACCAAAAATAATATCCATTAAAGGCGATATGTTGGCATAGTTACCCGCATCCCGGTCAAGATCGTGGTGCCAATGGTGCAACTCTGGTGCACCAATCAACATACGTAAAGGGCCTAAAGGCAAGCGCACATTTGAATGAATGTAAATAGCCCATATCCCTCGAAAAGCCACTACTCCTGCCAGGGTTTCTAACGGAAAACCTATAATAAAAGCGGGTAAATTAATCAACCCTATAGTATATATAGAGTCTAGCGGGTGTTCGCGATGAGCTGCCAGCCAGTCTAAATGCTCGGCACTATGGTGTACTTTATGAAAACGCCACAAAAAACCTACTTTATGTTGTAGTCGATGCCCCCAATAGATGAATAAATCACTCAACACGATGACCTCTATTGCCTGCAACCACCAAGCTTGATTGCGCAGCAAGAGTTGAAACTCGGCAGGAATGATAGTAGTGAGATAATCACTAAAATAACTCAATGCCCACAATACCAACCCACCCCAAAGCAGGTATTGCCCCAGAAAAAAACATAAATCGAGCACCCAATGAGGACGCAATACTTTTTGCTGAGCTTTTGCCGGAAATACGTTTTCCATTGGGACAAACACTGCCATCAAAAAAAGTAAACTCAGCCCGGCGGCTTCCAGTAAATTCCAAAATTCCATTACTTTTTCTTTTGAGTTGCTTTTTTCTTCTTGCTTGTATCTTTTTTAGGCGTAAAAATTACCCCAGATTTAGAACTGGGCATGATAGGCAGTTTTTTCTTTTTCTTGGGTTTAAACACTACTCCAGACTTGGAGCTAGGCAATACAGGGCGCTTTTTGTTCTTTTTAGGTCTAAATATTCTGCCAGACTTGGAGCTAGGGATAATTCGGGGGTTTTTCTTTTTACGAGGAGTATCTATTTTGGTAATGCCTTTTTGCTCCTTCAACTTTTTCTTAGCCTTTGCTTTTTTAGTTTTGAGGGCGCTTCCATTGGGGCTCAGTTGAATTGCAGAGGCTGAGTTGCCAAACCAACCTGCCCGATAAGCTATGAAAGACCCCATCAGACTTACAAAAGACAGGAGGGTTAATGTTTTGATAACTGTGCGTTTCATTGGGTATTTTGATTAGTGTTTGTGCGATGTTGTTACTTTATATAAAGTAAACGTGTGTTTCTAAAAATAAGGTTTTATTTGTAGAAAACAGCAGGGTACACTAAAGACATTTCACAGTTTGAAAGATACTATAACAATGGCTTGATATAAACTATGACTCCACGCTTCCGGTCAATAACCAATCTATTGCATCTTCCACAGTACCAAAAGCATTGTAAGTATATTTGTCGCTGGTTTGCCGAGGTTTTAGCAAATTATTGAGGGCAAATTTAGCAAATACATCTGGCGAGTATACATAAGCAGTACGAACAAGCCCTTCGCTGATGGCTTTTGGTAACCATTCGTTATTTATCCAATCGTTGGCAGCAGTAAAAGTTCCCTTTAGCTCTGCCAGGTTATTTAGCAAATAGGTTTGATTCTGCGTTTTTGCATGAGCCAATATTGCTTCGCACCCTTGCTGAATGCCTTCTACTGATTGGTAACCAACCCAACGGCATATCAATATGTTTTTGACCTTGTCATAAGAAATGACCAAGTTTTGTTGTTCTAATATAATTTGTATCATACTTACTAAATATTTTTATCGCCAGTAAAATGAATTAAGAACTTGTTTAAAATTAGCCGAAAAGACGGGATCTCCTGACCTTTATTCAGAGGATTTAGAAGCTTGGTTTGATGGATTTGAAAACAAAGCTCATCGGAAATCGCGCTGAACACGAAAATTCAAACAAGCTCTCAACCAAAAACTCTAAATCTTTTGATGGGGAAGAGGTATTTTATGCTTCAAAAAAGAAAAAAAATCTTTTTTTTAAGGATTTGAGTTTAAAAAAGCGAGTAAAAAAGGTTACAAAGAGAAAAAAAACGACCTAAATAATAGGTATGTTCGTGACTTTTACCACTGATATTATTAAATTATAAATGAAAAAACAAAGTAATCATTACTAGGTACTATTTTTGCTAGAGAAAGTACATAACGAGCAGTGTTTTACATTATTGTTCTCCCTCCCCTAACCATCCATTTTTAAACCTCTCAAATGCTTCTTGAAAATGTGCTTTAAACTGAAAGGTTATACCTCTCATATTTAATAAAAAATGCTCGATGAAAGCATTATTGGTATTTTGCTTGTCCTCCAATATCATACCGATAGTATTAATTTAATAATAAAAAGCCTGTTTTCAGGCTTTATTGGCTCTTAGTTTCAATATTTCGTAAATCAATAAATTGTACAATAAAAAGGGAGTAAAATATTTTCACTATTAGCTATACCATTGCCACAAGCACTTATATGCATCAAGCCTCATGCTTGATCCCATCCAAAACCAGCACCATCAGACAATACTTCACGCAAGCAACTGTTTTCTTTATATGGCCATTTGCCAGTCACTTATTAGCTATGCTGGCCTTACAGGTTATTCTAACAGAATCCATAAAACTAAAGATGACTTATTGGCTTTGACAAAATCTAGCTTATGATGCATTACTCAATAAGCAAAGGGAAGCAACATTGGAGGTGCTTGATTTTGCTGAGTACATAAAAATGTAGATTGAAATGAATTGAGGAGAGTTCAAAAACTATTAGCCGCCTAAGCTAAATTGTACTTTTCAAATAAACAAACTCTACAAGTCATTATCAAAAATAATTTTGCAAAAAAACTTTTGTAAAAATGTTCGAGTTTTTTCGTATCTTGAATTCGGTTAGGAAATAGCAAAGGGTTTGTAGGTATTTTACCTATTCATAACTGGGCAAGTTTCTCATAAACCACCGAGTTTTTGCCTGAGTTTTCACTAAAAAACGCTTGCACATCTGACAACTATTACCTTTGAGGGCTGCTATTTCAAGATTTTATTTTAAGAAGTTTTAGCCTTAAAAAAGTCAAATTACTCGTGTTTTATTACATTTGTAATACTCACTCTCAAAAGCTCTCTACATCTGGCTTAAACCCTATTTTTTAAGCTAATATTTCAAGCTAACATTCCTCCTCAATTGCCTCAGATTTGGCTCCTAAGAAATTACTCCATTACTTTGTATCGTAATCAAAAACACAACATCACAACAAAATCTGAAATAGTGTTAATGATTCACAACAACCTCTACAACCATCACGCTTCAAGCATTTTTGCTCAGGTTTTTGTATAAAACATTACATTACCATAGTGAGAAGTTGCTCAGAGAAAAGTTGTAGTACAAATTAGCTTATATTATTAAATATCTATCTTTTATATTCTTTTTCAGCTCTGCACTAACTTAAATTTATTTAACAACACAAAGCCTATTAAAATTATGAAATTCACAGCATCATCTGTATTAGTATTGGTATGTCTTTTTTTCTCAGTTTCATTGTCAAGCCATACCTTTAAAGGAAAAAAACCCACCAAAAAAACCAAAAAGTATAGAACTTATAAATTGAATTCTTCAGTGAAGGATTTCAAGTTAAAGAACGCCGTTGATGGCAATATGGTGTCGTTGTCAGACTACCAGGATGCCAAGGGATTTATTTTGGTGTTTATCAGCAATAGCTGCCCTACTACCCAACTTTATGAAGAGCGCATTATCAAACTTCAGGAAAAATATGCTCACAAAGGTTACCAAGTAGTTGCAGTAAACCCTTACAACCCTACTTACCACCCACAAGAAGGTTTTGAAAACTCTAACAAAATGGCTACTCGCAAGCAGTATAACTTCCCTTATTTAGTGAATGGGTATGAAGTTGCTCAACGCTTTGGTGCAGTTAAAACACCTCAGGTATATGTATTGCAAAAGAAAGGTAAGCGACTTAAAATCAAGTATATCGGAGCTATTGACAATAAGCCAAGATTGCCTAAGTACCATAATACTAAGTATACTGAAAAAGCTGTAAAAAGCTTGTTGGCTGGTAGCAAAAGATACACTAAGGTAACTCGCCCATTAGGAACTACCATTGACCACTACGTTCCTACCAAAGCTGATGAGTTGGTATCGCGCAAGTAATCACACTGAATACAATACAACAGGTTTTGCTAACCTAGACGATTATCATTGTCTGCAAAACCTGACTAATCAAACCCAACAGATTGGCTCAAAATTTTAAAAGGTGTTAAATATAGAACAGGGGTTGTTTAGAGCTTTGAGTAAAACCAAAAACTTTGGACAACTTCTTTTCACACACACTGACCAATCTTATGACTTGTCGTCCAATAAATCATCAATTAACCGGGACGACTGCTGATTTAGAAAAGAGAAAACTTCTTGTTCCAACTGATCAAACTCTCCTTTTACAAACATTCTTTCTATTTTTTTATGTTGTAAAAAACTGATTTGATCACATATAGCGGTGAGTGATTCGAATATATGAGAAGTAATTAAAATGGTTCTCCCCTGTTGGGCTAATTTCTGTAAAATGGTTTGTATTTTATTATAGCTCTCTAAGTCTACTCCATTATAAGGTTCGTCTAAGATTAACACGGGGCGGTCTAGAGCTAAAACACCCAAAAAAGCTAACTTCTTCTTCATTCCGGTAGAGTAGTTTTCTACCAATTTTTGAAGAGGCAAATCAAACAAAGCATTCCATTGATCTATATCAAACTGCGGATTCTTTAACTGAAATAACCTTAAATACTCCCAACCGGTCATTTTTGCATAAAAAAAATTATGCGTTTCAAGATAAGCCATCTGTTGGGTAGTTGCTATGTTATTTTGCCAATAAATGACACCACTTTTTTTGGGTACCAACCCATACATAGCGTTTAACAAACTGGTTTTGCCCGAACCATTTAGCCCCACAATTCCATGGATTTTGCCTGGCTCTAACACCAAATGCAGGTTTTCAATAATAGTAATACCTTTCTGATAACTTATGGTCAAGTCTTTGACTTCTAACATGGCGATAAAAATTAATCAACTTAGGAATGGAAAAAAATAACTTTTCCCCGGCAAGCCGGGACTGTAAGCAGTTTGGGAGTGATCTTTCATCCTGATACTTCGTTACCTTGGCAGTTCCGCCGGGACTATGAGCTTTTTTTGACCGTAGCTATGGCTACGCCCGCTAAAAGTGCCTCGTCTCAAAATAAAATCTCTACCCGTAACTTATTTTCTCACCATTCCTTAAATAATCTTGCATATTGTTAACTGCCCGTCTATAATAACGAATGACCCAAAATATGTTAACTAAAAAACTAAAAGGAGGCAAAAAGCAAAACATAATTGCCATTGTCATCAAGGTGTTGTTATGCGAAAGGTCTTCGTTGGGAGTATAACTTGCATACTTGAGCACTACAGCAAGGGTGAGTAATAAGGCTGATACAAACCCCACTACTGGTAACACGAACCAATAGGTGGGGTTAAAAATAAGAAACCCTATCCAAAATGGGGCGTTCAATAGTCCAAATAAACGCAAAGTCTGGGCTATTTTCCACTGTACAAACCGACGGGCAGAACATTTAAATATTTCAACCATTTCTTTGGGCTCGCATAACAAGTAAAACTGCACTACTACAAGGGTAAGCAAAAATGTGATAATGGGGGCTACTGGAGCAAAAGCACAAAAGACCACGCCCAATAACCACAAAGTAGCTACATAAGGGAAACGTTGTCTTACTCCACTGATCCATTCAAAATGAAGGGGTGACCAAAATGTTTTGGAGTCCCACCACTGTATTTTTCTATGGATCTGATACCTCATAAAACGCTGAGGAATGAGTGGTAAAATGAAACCTTCTAATAATAAGCTTAGGCTAACTAGCCAATAATATTTATAGGCAAAAAAAATAATAAGAATAAGCGATAATATGTTGTACTCTACACAAAACAACCATTGCCAGCGCGTTCCCAGCCTTTTAAGAAAGTGATAGTCGGGTCGTTTGAAGTGGATGCTTGCCAAAATAAAGCCCCAAAACCAAGCAAGGTAATAAGGGTTTTTCATCCATAATTCAAATGCCAAACGTGGCAAAAAAATCGTGATGGCTATGAGCAATACAATTACTCTAAGTAGCCCTATTTCTTGCATATATCGAAACAGTTGTCGGGCTCTAAACTGTAACATAAATTGAATCATATACAAATGTAGTCAATGCATTTAAATCTTATGTATTTATGAGTGTTTTTTTAATCTACTGTTTTTCACTAATTTTAGATAAACTTTGGCAAGTACCAATTATTCCATCTTTATGAAACTATTTTGGACAGGCGCTTATGGTTGGTTGTTAGCAATCACTGTCACCACATTTATACAAGCACAGAGCCAGGTGCCAGAAAATGTACAAAGACTCTGGCACAAAGCGCAAACTCAAGCTAAAGCAAAGGCACTGAAAGCCGCAGCTACTGCCTATGAACAAGCCATAGATGCATTTAAAACTAAAAATACTCACCCTGACTACCAAGTAATTATAGCCCGTTTATACCATGAACTTGCCATGCTGAACTCCTCAGATAAAATGGTGAATTTCCAACTATTTTTTGAGTATCAGATGAGAGCTAAAGAGGCGATCCAACAAAGCAACGATACCCAATACAAAGGAGAGATTTTATACCAGGCAGCCATTGCTCACTATTATTACCAACAATTTAGAAAAGCCGCCCCTTTACTGGAAGAAACGATTGAGTTGGCACAGCAACGCAAAGATTATGTGTTGCAAATAAGAGCAATGAATGTTATTGGAAGGGTGTACATGACATTGTCATTATACGATATGAGCCTAAGCTATCTTGAAAAAGCAGAACGGTTGCTCCAACAGCACCCCAACACCCCCAAAGCGTACGCAGGACAAATATACTTTAACCTTAGCCTACTCAAGCATGCCATTGATGATCAGACAAGCGCCTTGATTGATGCTCAAAAAGCCTTGCCCTTTTGGATGGCAACTTATGGGGGGGAACATTTCCGGGTAGTGTCTATTTATAACCAAATTGCACGTATCCATTTTGCGTTGGGCAATACCCAACAAACCAAGCTGTATTTACAAAAAGTTTTTGCCATTGATAACCCCCACGTACGCAAAGGCAGGGGTGCCTGCTTGACGCTTTTAGGTAAAGTATACCATCGCGAAAAACATTACCAAAAAGCCATTGGAGCATTTCGGGAAGCTATACAGGTACAAATCAATACTTTTGGAGATGATACCGCTGACAATACTGAAATTTACCAACACCTTGGCAAGTCTTATCAAGCAAGTCAACAGTTTGAGTCAGCGCTTCAAAATATTCAAAGGGCTTTGATATTAAATAATACCTTGTTTACGTCTACTGATTTTGCTGATCACCCTACCCTGAAAGGGGCGATTTATAATGAACTGCAAATACATTTGCTAAGCGACAAAGCTACTATCTGGTATGAATGGTTCAAAACAACTCAAAACATCGATTATTTGCACAAAGCATATCAAGTATATCGCTTTTTGCTTCAGGAAGTGAAGTATTGGAAAACAAGCTTAAATGATGAAAACAACTTATTACTGTTAATCAAACGGTCTAACTATATTTTTACCAACGCTATAGAGGTGTTACACACGCTTTACAAATTTACAAAACAACAACGTTACCTCAGAGAAGCTTTCCACATTACCGAACAAGCCAAAGCTTATGTATTACTCAGGTCGTTGTATGTGTCTGGCAAGTCGCCGGGGAGCGTCAACAACCAGATTGAAAATAAGATTACAAATCGCCTCAAAGATTTGCAAGAGCACCTTATAGCAGAAGAGAATAAGCCTAACCCTGACACCCGAAAAGTAGTGGATTACAAAGACCAAATATTTGAACTTAAGGCCAGCCGGGATAGCTTACGACAGTCTTTTCAAAAGTTGTCACCAGAATACTACCAAACAAAGTATCAATTTAAAATTGCCTCGGTACAAAGCATACAACAAAAAATTTTGAGCAAGCAAGAGGCTTTGATTGAATACATGCTGGCTGACAATGCTGTATTTATATTTACTGTTACACCACAAAATATCACCTTAAAAAAGGTAGAGTTCTCTAGCAATATTAAAGAGCGTATCAAGGATTTGCGTAAAAGCATTACCCACAAAAACTTTCAGGAGTTTATCAGGCATAGCCACTTTTTTTATCAAAAACTGATACAACCTATTTCTTTACCCAAGCAAGTCAACAAACTACACATTGTGCCTAGTGGTGTACTCTATCATTTGCCTTGGGAGGCGCTCATTATCCAGCTACCTACAAGCAATCAGACCAACTACAGCCAGTTGAATTACTTGCTCAAAAAATATGTGATTAGCTATGATTATTCGGCCACCCTTGTATTAAACAAAATGACTCAAAAAAGAAAAATTAGCCCTGCCCAATTGCTTGCTTTTGCTCCTGAGTTTAATAACCCAACTGGCTCTAGTGATGATACTCTCAGAAATAAACTGTCACCGCTTACCGGTGCCCAAAATGAGGTAAAAGTATTACATACACTTTATCAAGGAGAGCTGTTTACTGGGCAACAGGCTACTGAACAAGCATTTAGGGCACATATCAAAAATACTTCGGTGCTCCACCTTGCCACACATGCAGTTATCAATGATCAACATCCAGCTTTGTCGCGATTGTTGTTTAGTTTATCACCCCATGATACTGTCAATGATGGGTACTTACACGCTTACGAATTACACAACTTGCGGCTCAATACTGAGCTGGTAACCTTGAGTGCTTGCAATACTGGTTTTGGCAAAATACAAACGGGAGAAGGGGTTATGAGCCTGGGAAGGGCATTTGCTTACGCTGGAAGTCCTAATGTGTTGATGAGCCTGTGGAGTGTACCAGACCAAAGTACGGCTAAAATAATGACGGAGTTTTACAAACACCTGGCAGATGGTGTACCTAAGGATGTAGCGCTACAACGTGCCAAGCTTACCTATATTACCGACTCAGATCATATCACTAGTAACCCTTTTTACTGGAGTAGTTTTATACTTATTGGCAACCCACAACCCCTACATCTACAACCTGCCAAGGCTTTTTACCAGGGGAGTTTTTTTGTATGGTGTGGCATCATGTTTTGCGGCGTTCTTATATTTTTGTGGGTGGGACCACGTTTCTTTAGCAAGTAGCCTCACAAAAGCTTAGCTCTTGTGTAAATTATACTCAATTCATTTTGTTTAAATGTTTTTTTGATTTAAATTTAAACAAAATGTTTAAAAATAAATACTATGAAAAACGAAGAAAAAATACTGGAGCTACTTGCTGAAAGTCTCAAGAAGCTCGATCAAAACAGCAAAATGCTTGACAAACAGGGTAAAACACTTGACAAACACAGTAAAATACTTGACAAACACAGCACACAAATACAAAGACTGGTAGATGTACAAGTCACTCAAACCGACATTATGCGTGGAATGGCTATTGACATTCACGAGCTTAAAAACACCAATGTGAGCATTACCGAACTAGAAAAAAGAGTGGATGCACTGGAGAAGTATACTGTAAAAAATAAAGAAAGACATTGATGTAAGGGAGCAAACAAGAAATAACTTACCCATTTTGTAGTTGCTCTTTTGCCCCTAGACTTTGTTACTTTTCACAGCCGTAGCTCTGCTATGTGCCACGTCTCAGAATAAAATAGCTAGCAAAGAACCTGTATCCTATTTTTTAATGGCTCCCTAAAAACCCCTCGCTGATGAAATTGGTATTATCAACGAGGGGTTTTATTTTATAAAACTAGACCTGTTTTAGCTCATCTTTGAGCTTCTTACGCAAAATTTTACCCACATTCGACTTAGGTAAATCCTCTCGAAACTCTACTTCTTTGGGTACTTTATACCCTGCCAGATTATTTTTACAGTAGTCTATCACATCGGCTTGGGTAAGATTCGCATCTTTTTTGACTATATACACTTTTACCCGTTCGGTAGCCTTAGCATCGGGTATGCCTATAGCAGCTACTTCCAACACACCATCGTGCCCTGCCACCACATCTTCTACCTCATTAGGGTACACGTTAAACCCTGATACCAAAATCATATCTTTCTTACGGTCTACAATTCTGAAAAAACCATCAGGTTCCATCAAACCAATGTCTCCAGTACGGAACCAGTTATCAGAAAAAAAAGTTTTGGCGGTCTCATCGGGTCTACCGTGGTATCCACTCATTATCTGAGGACCACGCGCACATATTTCGCCTGGTTCGCCCTGAGCTACTTCTTGCCCATCATCGTCTAAAATCTTCAATTCAGTGCTTGGCAGAGGTAGTCCTATACAACCAATGCGGGCGTTGCCATCCAATGGATTACAGCTCAATACTGGAGAGGTTTCACTTAAGCCATACCCTTCGGCTACTTGTATCCCTGTTGCTTTTTCCCAGCGTTCGGCTACGGGTTTTTGTACCGCCATACCACCTGCTACTACAAACTTGGTATGCGACCAGTCTACCTGAGTAAAACCATCGGTATTTAACAAACCGTTGAAGAGCGTATTTAAACCTGTAAATAAAGTAGGTGGGTTTTGAATCAGGGTTTTAACAAAACCAGGCATATCGCGGGGATTGGTAATCAACACGCTTTTGGCGCCTACGTGTGCCATCAACAAACAGTTAACTGTCAGAGCAAACACATGGTATAAAGGCAAGGCAGTAATCATTATCTCTTTACCTTCTGCGAGTCCTATAAACCAAGCCTTGTTTTGGGTAAGGTTTGCCACTATGTTTCGGTGACTAAGGATAGCTCCTTTAGAAACTCCAGTAGTGCCCCCAGTATATTGTAAAAAAGCAGTATCAGTGTTTACCAATTCAGGTTTAGTAAAGCTCATACTCTGCCCCTTGCGTAAAGTATCTTTAAAGCGGATCATGCCGGGAATACGAAACGCAGGTACCATCTTTTTAAAGTGTTTCACTACAAAGTTAGTAATCAAACCTTTAAAAGCGCCTAACATGTCGCCTACCTCGGTAACAATCACATTTTTGATTTTAGTTTCGGGCAAAGTTTTTTGCAACTTGTCAGCAAAGTTTGCCAAAATAACGACCGTTTCCACTCCGGCATCATTGTATTGGTGCACCATTTCGCGCACAGTATACAAAGGGTTTACATTGACAACAACCAGCCCCGCACGCAAAGCTCCAAATAATGCTACAGGATACTGAAGCAAGTTGGGCATTTGTAAACCTATTCTATCACCTTTTTTTAGCCCTAAACTTTGCAAGTAAGCGGCAAAGTTACGGGAAGCTTGGTCTATTTGTGCATAAGAAAGGTCTACTCCCATATTGGAGTAAGCTGGCTTGTTGGCAAACTTTTGAAAACTCTCTTCAATAATTGCCACTACTGAACTATATTTATCTGGGTCTATTTCTGTTACAATACCCTTTGGGTACTTTTGATGCCAAGGAAAATCCGCCATCGAGTCTAATTTTTCGTTTTTTAAAGATATTATTTTAACGCTTTAAAGATAAGTCTAATTTTTGTGTAAATTCATTATAAAAACAATCATTTTATTTTGTTCATCTCCTTACCTATCTAAATCATTCTCCCCATCTTCTGCCACTATGTGTTCTCTGAATTATGCCCTACCAACGCCCTGAAATCCGAATCTTGCCAATACGCCTTAAAATCAGTGTCTTTGGGAGCATCCCACTTAAACTTGGCATCACAACGAATGGCTTGGTCTAAATGCTTGAGCATCTCAGTTTTGTTTTGCTGGTGGGCGTAAGTACAGGCCTTGTTAAACCATGCACCTCCCATCAAAGGCTCTATACTTAAGGCTTGGTCGTACGCCTGGTGCGACTCTTCATACTGTTTGAGGTAAAACAAAGCTTGCCCTTTGCGAAAGTACAGAGAACCTTCCCAGCTTCGTGCTATTTGTGGGTTTTGCTTATATATCGCCAATCCAGCATTGGCAGCAGCAAGTGATTCAGTTTCTTTCCCCATCAAGTGGAAAACATGTGCTTTGTTCGAAAAGGCTAAAGTATCCTGAGGGTTCAAGGCAAGCGCTTTATCAAAACAACGAATCGCCTCTTCACGGTTTTGGAGTCGCCCCAAGGCTACTCCCTGCACATTCCAGTAATCAGATTTGCTATTATCCAGTGCCAATGCTTTTTGCATATAATGAGACGCACTCTCGTAGTTTTCTTCCTGAAAAGCACTACGCCCCAATACCGAGTAATGATAGCCCATGGCTTTTGGGAAAAAACACTCCATTTTCAGTATTGCCTCATTACTCAAAGGCGTGTCGTTAAAATAAACTCTTTCCAGGTTTACCAGTTTTTGGAGCTCGTCGGGTATGTCGGTAAAATTATTATTACTTAGCACTAAGTGTTTTGTTTCGGTAAATAAACCCACTTCAGGGGGCAGTTTGTCAAGTTCAAAAGCAGATAATGAAAGCCATTCTGTATTGTAAACTTCTTGTAAAATGTGCTGAGGTGAAGCAGTGTTATTTTTGAGACAATAGGCTCCTCCTATGTTACCATATTTCAGCATTAGGTTTGCCAACAACGCAGTGTCTAAGTCTTCAATCTCTTTGGTCTCCTCCAAAAACTCTGAAACTTCGTGTTCACTGAGACTCAGTGGGTCATCATAGTCCCACAAATTTTGGGTATAATCAAGCAATACCTGGGGTGCGTTGGCTCTAAATAACTCATGTGCCTGTTTAGCAATGTCCAAATCTTCGCAACAAAGACTGATGACATACAGGTAAGTAAGTAATTCGGAAGGAACCCCTCCGCTGGCGATGAGCTGCAGCGCAAGACGTAGGTTTTCGTACAGCTTACTATCAAGCAGTCTTTTTACCTTTTCAATGTATTGGCTGGTTTCTTCGTTTTTATATTTCAGGTATTGCTCATTTTCCATCACTTGTCAAGAGATTGGGTTCAATGATAAATATAAGAAAAATACAGGACTGATGGATGTTTTTAAGGCTACTTAATGGAGGTAAACACTGCCTCAAGACAGAAAAAAAACTGTAAGATCAAGATAAAAACCATAGCACCAGTATATTTGTAGTCAAACACGAATTATAATCAATGAAACCTATACACATTCTATTCATTATTGCATTTGGTATTGCTGGAGCATTGTCTTTTTTTGAACTATCAAAACAACCGCCTATTCAACATGTTACTGAGGTGTTTGGTACCTATACTGATACCAGCAAGTTACCCAAAAACTACAAACTATTTCATGTGAATAAAGATATACTTCCCCATTTGCGTTGGCGTATGTTAGAGGGTTTTTTGGCGGGTTTGATGTATGGTTTTTTGATGATGCGTTACCTTTTGTGGGCGATTTACAAAAGAGGAATAAAAAAAGGTGTAAATGAATAACATCTTTGTTGTACATACAAGCTTGCCTAAATTTTAGTATATTAGAACAAGAACTCATCCCAGGTTTTTGTTTTTTCGAGAGACGAATTCTAAGGAATGGTGTAAAAATAAATTTCTATAGTAACGCTAAAATATTTTGTTGCTAGACGAGGCACGGCAATATCCAGTGGATATTGAGCGAGCTTGAGGGATGGTCGGCTAATAGCAGCGCTATTCGGCTATTTTTTAACAAAGTATAGCCTCAAAAGATGAGGTTAAGAATGTAAATTTATTTTGGTACCATTCCTAAGTATTATTTACCTGCCAAGAGTTTCAGGATAAATGAGCTGGGGATTTTTCACGAAAACCAACAGAATGTACTCCCTTTCTGTTGTTGCTATAGTACTAAACACTATTTACATACATATTATGACTAATACTTCACCAAATACTGACGACTTTATTAACTATCAATCTTTTTTTAGCCCTCAGGATGCTCAACCTTTGCTAGAGTTTTTAACTGAGTTTGAGGTACAATATCAGCTCGAAGAAATTCCTGAGCTATTGGGGCAACCCCTCATTGGAGATCACTTAAGGGCTAAATGGTTGTTGCGCATTGCTCGCAGCGATATAGATAATGTCAATGAATTGTTGAGCAAAGCTGCCGAACAAATAAACGATGTCCCTAAAACCCATTATTTACATAAATTTACCAACCCAGAGCTACGCGACATTATTAAATCGCCTCAGGAATGGAACCCTCAAGATGTTCACTTTGCCAAATTATTGCTCAAAGATCGGGGGAAACCCTATGAATAGTTTTTTATGAATCTATTTAACTTAGTGCTAACAGGGTTTAGTCATTAGCTTTTAGCCAAACCCTGTTTCACAGAAAACTACATATATCATATTGATTTTTGGTGATTTATGAAAGCCACAATTAGAAGTCATTGCAGGAGGATAAGCACTTGGCATTGTACTAAAAATCAACAGGTTGCAAACTTTTCTTTAAGGATTTTTGTTTTTTTACACTGTTTGCTAAAACATCATTTTTATTTGGCGAAGAGTGTATAACGCTCTGCTATGCTGAGCTAAATGAAGTTGAGAACAGCAGAGTGTTTTCAACTAAAACCTAAATTTTATACATTTAGTTTTTTTTGAATTAAATACAATATGGAGTTCATCAAAGTAAAATCAAAAAACAATCTTTCAACAATTTATGCTTCATTTTATGCTTCGTTACATGCCCCTTTTGATGGCATGTGGGACGAAATTACTGGCAATGCCACCCACTGGAGTATTAGTCATCAACACAAAAACATTGGATTTTATGTAATTGATGATGCCAATGTCTTGATCAACTTTTTTTTGATAGACACTGCTCTCCCTTTATTAGAAGAGGTTTTTGCTCAACTATTGGCCCAACATAAGATTAAGTCTGGCATAGTAAGCACTAACGCCCCTGTATTTGTAAGTGCTTGCGCAGATTTTGCCCGCACTATTACTCCGCACTCATATTTGTTTCAAGATCATAAAAAGCGTGATTTGGTTGCCCCTGCTTTGGCCAATGGAACCAAGCCTGTGTTGACAGTTGCTCAAACCAGCGACCATCAAGCTGCAGTAAACTTTGGAGTAGTAGCTATAGGAGCAGATAAAACATGGCTAGAAAGCTATTATGCCCTTAGAATACAAAGACAAGAGTTGTTTTTGTGGCAAGCTGGAGAGGAGATTATAGGCGCTTGTGAAGCTCGCAAAAGTGATTCACAACCAGGAATAGGCGACGTGGGTATGGTAGTGAGCATTCCTTATCGCCGCCAAGGTGCAGGAGCTTACCTACTGAATGAAGCAAAAAAGAAATGTTACCAGCAGGGGCTTACCCCAATATGCTCTTGCGAAAAAGAAAATATAGGCTCATGCCGGTCTATTTACAAAGCAGGTTTTGTGAGTAAGCACCGGATATTGAGCGTGGAGTTCTGATTTTTTTCAAATTTGTACCCCTACCAGTAAAATATCATCCCGTTGTTCACAGTCTTCCATGTGGTTATCCAGCATTTGTTCTATGTGCGATTTTTGCTGGGGCAACTCCAGAAAAGCCACCTCTGCAAGTATTTGTTTCAGGTAGCGGTTTCCAAACTTCTTGCGGGCTTTATTGTTTTGGTCAGCCAAACCATCAGAACCAATATAAAACATGCTTCCTGATGGTAGGGTCAGCTGCTGTGTTTCAAAGACAATATTTTCATTTTGGTATCCGCCAATAGAGCGTCGGGTACCTTCCAACGTATTTAGGGTGTGTTTTTTGTTAACCGATACATAAAATAAAGGCCTTTTGGCACCAGCAAAACTAAGGCAGATATCGTTGTCCGATGAGGCATCTTCTATAACACATATGGCAACGTCCATGCCACTGTTATTACCCGTTTGTTCCTGCTTAAGGCCATTCGTAATATTGGTATGCAGGCGGTCAAGAATTTCTGAAGGATTAAAAACTTTATTTACTTTGATAATGTTGTCAAGCAGGGTATTGGCTACCATGCTCATAAATGCCCCTGGAACACCGTGTCCGGTACAGTCCACTGCCACTACAAACCTTTTACCTTCTACTTGTTCTATCCAATAAAAATCCCCCGATACAATATCTTTGGGGCGATAAATAACAAAATATTCAGACAAAAATCTGGATACTCTCTCTTTGGAAGGGAAAGTAGCTGTCTGAATGTTTTTTGCCACTTTGAGGCTTTGAAAAATCAGCTCATTTTTTTTGCCCAGTTCCTTATTTTTAACTTCTATGGCCTCTTGTTGAGCCAAAATTTCTTCTTGCTGTTGGTACAGTTCTTCATTTTGAACTGATATTTCATCTTTTTGCAACCTCAACTCACCATTAAGACTTGTGAGTAAAGCATTGGCTTTCTTTTTTGAGCGGTAATACCCAAACAGGATGAACGCAAATACCAGAGTAAATATAGAAGCCCCGCTCACGGCAATCAGAAAATAAAACTGTGTTTGTTGGGTAGCCTTGCTTGCTTTAAGTTTTTTATCCTGTATTTCTTTGTCTTTGCGTAGCAATTCGTTTTCCTGATGCTTTTTATCCACCTCGTAGGTAGCCTGCAGGTTGGCTATTTCCTTTACTTTTTGTTGATTAAAGATGCTATCTTTCCAGAGTATAAATTGTTCATGGAACATAAGTGCCTTGCGGGAGTTACCTTGAGCTTTGTAGAGTTGGTATAGTCCCCGTAAGCCTTCCACCACATCCCGGTCTGATTTTATTTTTTTTGCAGTGGCAACCCCTTGTTTCAGGTATTTTTCGGCAAGTATGGCATTCCCTTGTTGTAGGTATATATTGCCAAAACGCACCGAGAAATAGGCTTTATAGTACTGCTTGCCGATCATTTCAAATCCAGCAAGGGTTTTTTTGAGCAGGGCTATAGCCTTGTCATATTCATGCTTTTTACCATAGATGAGCCCTACATAACCCATTGAGAAGTATTTGATAAATTTATTATCATTTTTACTGCTTATTTCCAGGGCCTTTTGGCTGTATATCAATGCATTGTCATAGTCTTTTTGGGCGTAATAAACTTCTGTAATGCTTGCCGATATAAGCGCTATTTTAGGAGCATGGTTGAGTTCCCGCGCAAGGGTAAGCCCTTTGAAAAAATACTTTAGTGCTTGAGAATATTCTGCCTGTTCGTAATATACCATGCCAATGTCATTAAATATCCAGGCTATGCTTTTCCTATCCTGAGTAGATTCAACGATTTTCAAAGCTTTGAAGTAATACTCCAGAGCTTTGGTATAGTTTGCCTGACTAATGTAAGTTACTCCAATATTTTTATAAGCAGAGGCTTCCCCTTTTTTATATCCTATTTTTTGGGCAAGTTCCAGTGCTTGTTCCGCATATGCTCTTTCCTGCTTTACATCAACTCCATAAAACGCATAAGAGAGTTTGTTGAGTAATGTCACTTTCTGACTATCTGCCTTTACAGCCTGTAATTTTTGGGTCAGGCGGTCAATCTCCCGACTTTGGGCATTGGTTTGTTGGGGTATCAGACAATAAAATGTCCATAATAGTATTAAACAAGTTTGTTTCATGTAGCGGTACATTTAAGACGAACATCATAGATTTGCAAAAGTGGAGATGGGTGAAGGCTCAAGCGGATACAATGAGTGTGTGATAGCTGTGGTTTGAGTTTCGGTGTAGATTACCGAGTCATGCGGGTTAGGGTATTTTGTTGAATTATTATCGTAACAATCTGTTAAGCAATCACTTAGCTCTAACACCTGTTAGTTATTGTTATAAACTTTTTTTGTTATAACTTTAAAACGAAACATTTGTACTATTGTTGGGTTAACAGAACGCTTTTACCAATTAAAAAACAAAAAAAAATCTGATTAGCTCCGGAGCTGTCCAAAGAGCGTAAAGAGTTTTTATATGCCAGGTTTTTTAGATATTGAGTGTTCTTTTGGAAGCTATTTTTTTAAGCTGAACAATGCATTGGTTAACAATGATTTACCTTTTATCCTCTTTGCTTTTTAATGTTTTTTTCATACACCTTAGGGGGGGGGCTGGGTACTTTTTTTTCATACCAACAGCTTGCAGTGTCTGGCAGGCTTGGTTATGAAGGAATAAACCTCAATACATAGTTAGAAATTAATGCAAGAACTCATGAAAAAAACAGTGTATCTTATGTTTACAATGGTAGTGTTGGCGTCTTGCAAAACCAATAATGGGACTAACGAAAGGTAACATGGCATTTCCAAAGTGTTAACAGGTGACAGTATATTGGAAATGGATGGAGTAATCAACAGCAACTCACTTGATAATTTCAAGCAACTTATAACCAAATACCCGCATATCAATCAGATCAATATCAAAGAATGTAAAGGCTCATCAAACGATATTATCAATCTACAACTTGCTGCATTGGTACACCAAAAAAAGATAAATATACACCTAATGGATAATGGATTGATTGCATCGAGAGTAAGTTCTCAATCCTCGAAACGACTAAAGTTGCGCTTAGAAAACAGCGGAAAAACAAATGATTTGCTGTAAAACCAACAGACCCCATTCATACGAATGAGGTCTGTTGGTTTTTGTTTATTTTTTCATCCTTTCCAAGGGTGTTGTTACGCTTCTTCTTTCTTAAACAGTGAGTCTACAAACTCATGTTTATTAAAAATCTGCAAATCCTCTATACCTTCACCTACTCCTATGTATTTTACAGGTACTTTGAACTGATCGGAGATGCCAATGACTACGCCACCTTTGGCAGTGCCATCTAACTTGGTAATGGCAAGGGCAGTTACTTCTGTAGCTTCGGTAAAGGCTTTAGCCTGAGAAATGGCATTTTGCCCTGTGCTCCCATCCAATACCAGCAATACCTCGTGTGGTGCTTCAGGAATTACTTTGCTCATTACCCGCTTGATTTTACTCAGCTCGTTCATTAATGGTACTTTGGTTTGTAAACGTCCGGCTGTATCTACAATCACCACATCAGCATTCATCTCTACCCCTTTCTCTACTGCGTCAAATGCTACTGATGCTGGATCTTTGTTCATACCGAGCTCAATCACAGGCACCCCTACTCGCTCACCCCATACTTTGAGCTGGTCTACTGCTGCTGCTCTAAAGGTATCGGCAGCCCCCAGCACCACTTCTTTTCCAGCAAGTTTAAACTGATTGGCTAGTTTACCAATGGTGGTTGTTTTTCCTACTCCATTTACCCCCACAACCATTATTACATAAGGCTTGGTGTCTTTGGGCAAGTCAAATTCTTCTACATTATCCTGGTTGCTTTCAGCTAAAAGGTGGGCTATTTCATCTTTGAGAATGCCGTCAAGTTCATTGGCAAAAAACTTTTCTTTTTTTACTCTCTCCTCTATCCGTTCAATGATTTTGATTGTAGTGTCCACTCCCACATCCGAACTAATCAACACTTCTTCCAAGTCGTCTAGTACTTCATCGTCTACTTTCGACTTACCCACTAGCTTTTTACCTAGTTTTGAAAGGAAATTTTTCTTGGTTTTCTCCAAACCCTGGTCGAGTTTTTCCTTTTTTTTCTTATTAAAAATACCGAATATTCCCATGGTATAATTTTATTATTAATTAGTTTGGATTTGCACAAGTAAATCCTATCAAGTAAGAAGCCGAAACAATAAGAAGCAGTAGTTGGTGCCAAACTGTCAGTTTTTCACCTAAACGCTGCACAACTTTGCCAAGATAGCTCATAAAAAGATAAAAAAAAAGAAGTTTCACTGGATGAAACTTCTTCAGAATATCTTAAAGATAAGTAAGCATAAAATTACTTCAATGCTTCTTTTGCCTCTCCTACTGGCACCATTTCTTCTTTAAAAGTGTATGCTCCAGTTTTTGCAGACTTCACAGCCTTTACGATTTTCACAAACTTAGCACCTTCTCCGGTTTTAAGTGTTGCTACGGTTTTCTTTGCCATAATTCATTCAAATTTTTTGACTATACAAATTGCCTCTCTCAATACAAGGGAGGGTTTAAGTCATTGAAATTACTTAATTTCTTTGTGAACAGTATGCTTTTTTAGAACCGGGTTGTATTTTTTCAACTCTATGCGTTGAGTAGTGTTCTTGCGGTTCTTTGTTGTTATATATCTTGACATACCAGGCATACCGCTTTTTTTGTGTTCGGTACACTCCAAGATAACTTGAATTCTATTTCCTTTCTTCGCCATTATTCCAGTAAATTTCAAATTTGAGCACGCAAATATAAAGTATAAAAGGCATAAAGTCGAGTTTATGTCAGGAATTTTTTTTATGAGCCACTATACCCTATATCTTCATTTAACCACCAAAAAACCAAGTCACTGCTTGCTCTTTTGGCTTGTATGGTGGACTAATCTTCTTAAGACAATATTTTTAACGCAAACTGATTGCGGTGTGGTTTAAGCTCAGGTATGTATACTAACGTACAACTTGACTCGCCTGTAAAAGATATATTTTGTACATTGGGTACTTTACCAAACAAATACCAAATGTCTGTTAAACTTATTCATTATTACCGAGAAAATGCAGAATATCGTCAAGCGTTTTTTGAGCTTGTTCCTCAGATTTTTACTGGAGTATCATTTACTGAGTGGTATAAACGAGGCTGTTGGGATCCAAAATATCAAGGATACGCTATGTACGACGAAACTACCAGGCAAATGATTGCTAATGTAAGCATTTGCCCCATGGATATATGGCTCAATCATCGTTTGATTCAAGGGGTACAATTTTCGGCAGTAAGTAGTTTGCCTCAGGCTAGAGGCAAAGGTTATCACCGTAAGTTAATGGAAGCTGTTTTTAAGGATTATGCTCACCAAACTGATTTATTCTTCTTGTTTGCCAATCCATCGGTTACTGATTTTTACCCTCTTTTTGGATTTCGCCAAGTAAAAGAACACTTATTTCACGCTGCCTACCCATCTAACCTGTCTCCTGGTTTTTCGGCAGTACACCTGGATGTAGACCAACCAGATGACTGGCAATTGCTTACTTCGTTTACGGCAAACCGTACCCCAATTACTCAAGTATTTGGTGCCGCAAACGATGGCTATATACTAGGCTGGGGCTTGTTATACCCCTTTAGACAAAAGATATTGTACCTGCCTCAACAACAAGTAATAGTGATAGCTGAAACTAAAGAAGGGGTCTTGTATATATATGACATTCTAACCCAAAAACCTTTATCTGAGATAAACTTTGATGAAGTATTAGAACTGGTAAGTTTACCCGGAACCCATACTATCGAACTACATTTTACCCCTGAAAAACTCCCTCTAACGGCTACCCCAATAGCAACAAATGGAAACTCTCCCCTGTTTGTTAAGGGAGACTTCCCGATAGCATCTCATCACTTTAAGTTTCCTGTGATGGCACAAACCTAAATCTTAGGTTGAACTTTCTTGACTCAACAAATGTTAAATACTCAACTTACGCTTTTGTATTTAATGTAACTATATTAGTTTTGTATGCAACTAACATAAAGGCATCAGTCAACATTATTCTATTTTAACCAAAATGAGGATACAAAAAATTATTTATTGGGTAGCTACAGGCTTATTATCAGCTATGGTACTTATGTCGGCAGGAATGTATGTGTTCAACTACGAAAAAATAAAGCTTGTATTTACCAACTTAAGCTACCCCACTTATATTATTTATCCATTGGCTGTAGCCAAAGTGCTTGCTGTAGTGGCCATACTCACTAAAAAATCTGCCTGGCTCAAAGAGTGGGCTTATGCGGGGCTATTTTTTGATTTTTTACTCGCTCTAGCTGCCCATTTAGCCATCGCAGACGGAGAGCACTACGGAGCCATTGTAGCATTGGTTCTTTTGACAGTGTCGTATTATTTTGATAGAAAATTTCTTTAGTAGCTCATACTTCCACCTACAGGTTTTAAAAATCAACGCAATACAAAACCAATAAAGTTTGTAGAACAGTCTTTAACTTATTGTTTAGAGATGCATTGGCATCTAAGAATTTGAGGCTGTAGTAGCTCAGGTCATTACATAGTTAGGTTAGAGTTTAGTTATAGATTCGCTAAAAGTCCATAGTCATTGATTATGGGCTTTTTTTATTACCGCTTGCTGTAATATACTTGCCCTATTGCTCTGCCAACTACACAGTGGTGATGATAATACCAATAGTTTTCACCTTATCAATTAAAACAACAACGCCCTGACAATTAGCCAAGGCATTGGTTTAAAAAACGTTGGTTAGAGTCAAAGCATTCAAAGGCAGGTAAACCAAAACCAGCCAACCATCAAAAAACTTAACCTTTGAAATACTCTTTGCCATTTACATCAATATAGCCCATTTTTTCGCCTATGTTGACCAAGGCAACACCATTTTCGAAGCTTTGGAAAAACTCCACATCTACTTCGTCTAACTGTTGTACATCTGCGGTATATTTTATCGGAATTACCACTTCACCTTTAGAGTCTATAAAACCATACAAGGCGCCTTGACGCACATACGCGCGCCCATTTTGAAAAGAGCCTACATAGTCGTACTTAAACGGTATGGCTTCATTGCCATCTTTGTCCATAAACCCCCACTTTTCGCCCTTTTTTAGAGCTACTAAGCCCTCGCTAAACTCTTGTGCATCGTCGTAAATCGGCTTTACAATCACTTGTCCCGCTTCATTGATAAACCCATAGCGCTCTTCTTCCATAATAATAGCTCTGCCCTCGAAAAAGCCATAGGCTTGTTCAAAGTCAAAGTCTATTAACAGCTTACCCTCTGGGCTTATGTAGCCATAGGCTGGTCCATCTTCAAACATTTGGGCTACTGCAATCAAGTGAGTTTGGTTGCCCACATCCAAATCATCATAATCAAGCGGTACCATCTGTTGCGTTTTTAGGTCAATGATTTCGTATTGTTCATCGCGAGCCAAAAATGCCAGGTTGTTTTGTACCTCTATGATAAAGTTGTCGCCCAACTCTACTACTTCATTGCCTTGTGCGTCAATTACCCCATGTTGTTCATCTATTTCTACTTCAGCAAACCCGTTTTTAAACAACCCGGCATAATCATATATACAAGGAATCACGAGGTTGTTTTGAGCGTTTACATAGCCATACTTGTCGTCAGACATGACCGCTGCCAGTCCATCTGTAAAATTGGCAACGTCCTCGTAGTCAGCCGGAACCACTAATTTGCCAGTGGTGTCAATAAAACCAATCAAGCCATCGAGCATAACAGCTGCCAGTCCTTCCTGAAAAGGGTGCACTTCTTCAAAAGTACAGGGAATAATTACATTGCCTTGTGGGTCAGCAAATCCCCATTTTTCGCCATCACGATAAGGTATCAGTTGTGGGTTCATTAAGATATATTTTTAACTTTCTTGTTTAAGGTGTAATCATAGAAAAGTATGCACTGCTTTGCAAGGGCAAACTTGTTTTTTATCAGGTTTTGGCAAAATCATTTTCTTTAGAGTACTTTTAAGCACCAGAACTTACCTTAAGGTATTCACCTTTGAGGCAAGTTTAACTAATCAAAAAATGTCTCTTATGCCTAAGTTTGAGAAAATCAGTGCGGCTTTGCTGTTCGCCTTTGCTTTACTTGTACGGTTTCCGCTAGATTACTTTTTATTTGACATTGTACACTCATTTGCTGTTCAAATAGTTGTGTTATACTTGTGCGTAGCAATACTGAGTTTTATTTGGCAAAAGAAGTGGTTGCTCACCAGTAGTATATTAAGTAGTGTACTCATTAGCACATTGTTTATTCAATGGTTTTGGCAGTCGCACCCTGATCCCAAAAACCTGCAAGGTACTGCTTTTAAGGTCGCACATTTCAATGTGTGGAAAAGAAATACCCAACACCAAAAAGTGATCACAGTAGCCAAAAATACCGAAGCCGATATTATTTCTTTTGAGGAGGTAAACGATCGTTGGTGGCGAGCACTTAAAAAAGGATTGGAAAGCACCTACCCTTACCAATATGTTGTCACCCGTGATGATAATTTTGGTATTGCTATGTTTTCTAAATTTGAGATGCAAAACACTCAAGCCAGGTATTTTAGTGACCTACCCAGCATCACCACCACTATCGACATGCCTTTTGGCCAGTTGCATTGGGTGTCGTCACATGTATTACCCCCAAAAAACAATGAATGGTATCAGCGTCGTAACAGTGACTTGGTAAAAATTGCGGCGTATATGAAAGGCAAAAAAGGATATAAGCTTGCAGTAGGCGATTACAATATTGTGAGTTGGTCACCTGTGATACAGCGTTTTAAAAAAACTGCCAACTTACTGGACAGTCGTCGTGAGTTCAGCCCATCTTATCCGGCCTGGAGCTGGTTATTGGGGGTACCAATCGACCATATTTTTCATTCACTCAATATTCAATGTCTTAGTTTTGGTACTACCGAAACTACCCCGTCCGACCATTGGGGTATTGTGGGGCAATACAAGGCTATTTTAATTACGAATTACGAATGAATCAATCACGAATTCACGCGAAGCGACTATGGTCTACCGACTCCGGACTAATATTTAATTACGAATTACGAATGGATCAATTACGAATTAAAGCAAAGCCACTATGGTCTACCAACTACCGACTCTGGACTAAATTACGAATTAGTCAATTACGAATTACGAATGAATGCGAAGCCACTATGGTCTACCAACTACCGACTCCGGACTAATATTTAATTACGAATTACGAATGGATCAATTACGAATTAAAGCAAAGCCACTACGGTCTACCAACTACCGACTCTGGACTAATATTCAATTACGAATTAGTCAATTACGAATTACGAATGAATGCGAAGCCACTATGGTCTACCAACTTCCATCTACCAATTTCATAATCTACTGATAATCAGGAAGCTATTTTTTGTATTTGATAGCCCATTCTTAGAGCTT
>NZ_CANLRP010000078.1 GCF_947493425.1 uncultured Microscilla sp.
GCAAGTTTTTTTAACGAAGCATGTCCAAAAAAGATGAGGTTAAGAATGTAAATTTATTTTGACACCGTTCCTTAGAGGGCTTATATCTCCATCATTCAATACTACATTAAAGATTATGAAACGACCTCTTAAAAAAGGAGTAAGCGGTACTGGCGAAACTCGCAAAGTTCAGGAATTTCTAAAAGCGCTTGGGCACTATAAAGGTGCTTTAGATGATGACTTTGGTCCTAAAACCGAAGCCGCAGTAAAAGAATTTCAACAAAAGCGTTTTGTGACTGGTATTGTAAATGAGTTGACCTATGATGCTCTGGAGGAGGCATTTGCCGAGAAAAACCCGCCACCTGTTCCACTTACCATCAAAGAAAAGCAAACCTTTTTGAAAGCCAAAGGCTATTACCTGGGTGCCATTGATGGCATGTTTGGGCCCTCCAGCAAAAAAGCCGAAAAAGATTTTAAACTTGCCGAAGGTTTAGATGCCCGTACCAATATGAGGGCTGCCTTGGTAAAACCCGACTATGAAGGAGTAACCAGTAGTTTTTTGAGGTTAGGACAGTATTACGATTCGGTGTATCCTAAAAAGCAAATTGTGATACACCATACTGCTGGAGGGCCCTCTGCTACTGCCACCAAAAACTGGTGGGACAGTAACCCCCAAAGGGTGGCCACCGATTTTATTATTGACCAAAATGGAAGCGTTATCAGAGTTTTTCCTAAAGGTTATTGGGCTTGGCATATTGGGCTAGGGCGCCCCGATCTCGACTCTCAGGCTATAGGAATAGAGGTATGCAACTATGGGTATTTGACAAAACAAGGAACAATATTTAGAAATGCTTATGGGGGCATTGTAAACAATGTATATACGTTGGCTGAGCCTTATAAGGGGCATATTTACTATGAAAACTACACCGATGCTCAGTTTGCATCGCTCGATAAGTTATTGAAGGCGTTGATTGATGAATACGACATCCCTTTGAATAAAGATACATTTAAAACAGGGCAAGGAGGGATTTTTGAGTTGATGCCTGAAGCCAGCAGTGGAAAAAAAGGAATTTATGCACACGGAGCCTACTTATTTGGTAAAACAGATATGTACCCTCACCCCAAACTACTCTCTTTGCTTAAGAATTTGTAACTTTTGCTCAAGTAAAAACACCGGATGTGAATACTCATTGATTACATCCGGTGTTTTTTTTAAAATGCTGCATAACTTAGCTACGGTTTATGCCTAATGGAGTTTTGTAGTAATGATTGGGTTGATTATCAACCATTTTCTTTTTTACCACAATCCGGCGCTTTTTTTTGCGCCTTTTTTGTGACTCATCAAAATCTGTATATCTATTTTTATTATTGCTTTCAAACAGTTGCATACCTGACTGGTCGGTCAAAGCGCCTGGCATCTTGGCATTTTCGGTCAGCAACTGTTTGCGGGACTTTTTTTCTTTCCTTACAAAGTGGTAAGCTATGATACTACTGATTGTATTGGCATAATAGTCAGGAAAATCAATCAAAGGGATTTCAACCCCGTTGAGTATTTGTGTTTTTTTGTGCAACACCCTTTTGCTTCGTTTTTTCCATACGTGCAGAGCAGTTCCGTCCACCTTTCTTACATCTCGCCAAACAAAATTGGTGATTCGCTTATGTCGGATAATATCTAATACTGTAGGCATAAATTGACTTGTTTTGTGATCATTATGAATAAAGTGAGTATATAAGCCTGAGTTTCTCCTCTCTTATTCTCATTTTTTTAACTAAAAAAAGTTAAAGTGAATTAGGAAATTGTACTTGTTAGCAGCGTAAGTTGTGACCGTACAAAACCTTTTGCCGAAGTCTGCTTAACAGAGTTAAGAAGTAGTGTTTGATTAAAAATCTAATGCAAGATAGGATTTATAGAATATTTTCGCAAGCCTTATACGAGATTTTATTCAACTTGTTGCGTTTTTTGAGAAAAAACTGAAAATTTTCTATTTTTTGAAGAAAATTAGGGTAAGAAAAGTGCCATAAGCATATTTATAACGCACATCTGTTCATAATCTTGCCTATACTTTAACTTGACAGATGAAAAAATAGCAACTTAGATTCTTTTGCGTATCTTTGCCACCAACAAAATGCACTATTTAGAGAGTCCAAAAACCTTGTTTTTGGTGCTTGGTAACAGACAAATATAGTTCTTTGGTTAAGCAAAATAGCCTTTATCAATAACAACTTTGCTTTTTTATTATACATAAGTACAACTAAATAAGCATATAAAATACTGTAAGTAGTAAAAATTAGCCGGGTACTCATCATCTTGTGCTAATTGAAATACAAAGCCTGTATAGTTAAAACAAAGAACTTGATAAATGCGGCTGTTACTTAACCTCATTTTTTTACTCCATTTTATATTATAATGCTAAGTTATATCAATTGGGCTGCTTCCCCTGAAATATTTTCAATAGGACCACTCACCATTCGTTGGTATGGATTATTGTTTGCCTCTGGCTTTTTAATTGGTCAGCAAATTATTGCAAAAATATTTAAAATAGAAGGTAAGCCTGAAGCTGATTTAGAGAAGTTACTCATTTATATGGTAGTGTGTACTGTAATAGGTGCGCGTTTAGGCCATGTTTTGTTCTATGACCCTAGTCAGTATTTTTCAGCTTCAGACCCTTTTGCTATCTTTCGAATATGGGAGGGAGGCCTTGCTAGTCATGGAGCTGCCATAGCCATACCAATAGGCTTGTATTTATATTCGCGAAAAAGAGAAGGCCAAAGTTTTTTATGGGTGGTTGACCGTATTGTGATTGTAGTAGCTTTGGGAGCCGCTTTTATCCGTACTGGTAACTTAATGAACTCAGAAATTATTGGTAAACCCACGACTGCTTCTTATGGGGTGGTATTTAGTGGAACTTACAAAAATGGGTTGACCGACCAAAAGTTTTATCAACGAGAGATAGATGATATCAACGTAGATTTGACAGGGCGAGATACTACCGTAAATAAAATCCCTCATACCTCTGTTAAAGTAAATATTACCTTTAAGCGCAGGGCTATAGACACAAGTGCAGCCCGCCAGTATGCACAAAAAACCCTGATGACAATGAATCGGTATTCTACTGCGGCTCATTTCAAAAAGCTGAATCCACCCGTGGTCAATGTATCTGTTAAAGACAAAAAAGTAGTGGCCAGTATCAATGGTTTATATGCTGTGCCCCGACATGCCGCGCAGTTTTATGAAGCCATTTCGTCCTTATTTCTGTTTTGTTTACTGTTGCTGGTATACAGCCGCTACAAAAGCCAAACCCCTGAAGGCTTATTATTTGGCTTATTTATGGTCATTTTATTTACCCTTCGTATTGTATACGAGTTTGTCAAGCCGGTTCAATCTGAGCTGGTAGGTATGGGCGATTTCTTTAACATGGGGCAGTGGTTGAGCGTACCAGGCGTAGTGGTAGGTTTGGTATTGCTGGGGGTAGCAGCAAAAAATGCAAAGAAAATAAAACAGACCGAAGGCTAACCCATTGGTTTACTAAGTAAAAAATTACCCAACAATAGGTTGATCAGGTGTAGATAGCGGCTGATCAACCTATTTTTTATGATAGAGAGTTTTTATGTTTTGACGAACTCATCTTTAAAAGTTTATCGGGTATTGGGCATAAATACCTTCTGTTCAAGCTATTCTTCACTACTATCTGCTTAATTTTAAGTATATTGAACTACTCAGACATTCACATACCTATCACATTATGAAAAGAACACTCGCATTTTTAGGTTTTTTAGGAGCAATGGCCATACTGTTGCTGCAAATGAGAGGCTACTTTGGTAGAAACCCTCGCGCCAACAATTACAAAAAAAAATACCAGCAACAAACTACCAACTATCAGCAAAACAACAATGAGGAAGGCCAAGAAGTAGCCAAGTTAGCAGAAGTAAACTCGGCAGACTCTACATCTGGTAATACCAACAACCAAGCTGACCCTATATTGGGTACTTGGAAAATCACCAAGTCGTTTAACCTGAATGGTGCTAGTTATGAGGGAGCCGTTAAGTTTAGCAAAAAAGGCGATGAATACTACCAGTTGCAATGGAACACCAACGCGGGTAGTTATCAGGGAGTGGCCATCAAAAAAGGTCAAAACTTGTTCGTGGGTTGGGGCAATAGTACTTATGGTGTAGTGGCTTACAAAATAAATAAAGATGGTACCCTGGCGGGCGAGTGGATAGCATCGCAAAGTAGTAAGGTGGGTACCGAAAAGTTATCGGGTGGTCAGCCCGGAGTAATAGAAGGCAAATACAAAGTAAATGGCTCGATGGGCGAAAAAGCCTATCAGGGAGGCATTACCGTTACCAAAACAGGTACAGTGTACCAGTTAGACTGGCAACTAAAACCAGATGGACAAAAAGGGGTAGGTATTGTAGTAGGCGACTATCTGGTAGTAGGTTGGGGATTTGGAACCAGTTTTGGCGTGGTAAATTATGCCATCAAAGGCAACAAAATGCTGGGCAGATGGACCATTGGTGCGGCAGATCGTGAAGGGATAGAAAACCTGGAGAAGGTAAAATAAATAGTTGTATTAAACCTGTTTGAGATATATAAAAGCTGAAAACCCCTGATTTAAATCAACGAATCAGGGGTTTTATAAGGTTACTTATTCATCTTCTGTGTGCTCATTGGTGAAATGTAATGAATTAATAAAAATACACCTTATGAAAATCACCCACCTTTTACTCTGGCTATTGTGCGGTGTTACTTTTGTTCATCTCCCGTTACAGGCACAGAACAAGTTGGTAGACCTCGATTTGCTTGCCAACACCCCACCTCGCTACGATTTACGGGCTTGGAAAGAGTTCTACAAAAAACCTCAAAAAAAACAAACTACTTTTGTACAGGCAATCAACCCTTTTTATTGGGTGTTTTCAGGTTTACTTACCGGCTACCAACAGGTAATTTCTCCACAAATGTCTGCCACTTGCATATATGAGATAAGTTGCTCAAGGTTTAGCCGAATTGCAATCAAAAAATACGGCATTATCAAAGGAATAGCCCTTACTGCCGACCGCCTGAGTCGTTGCACCAAAAGTACCCACAAAAATACACCTGGAGTTTTTTTTACTGCCAAAGGCAAAATCAAAGATTTGATGTTGGTAGACGAGCACCCACATAAGCACTAATGCTCTATTGAATTCATTGTTTTGCTTATATTTGACCATGAAAATTGTCAAACGTATTGTTTTTGCGCTTTGGGTGGGTTTGTTATTGTTTTGTTTGGGTTACGCGATATATCACCCTCAGTTTTTTACAGCCGAAGGCTTACAAACCTTTTTCCAGCAATTTGAGCAACATATTTTGCTGGTATATGTGCTCTTAAGCATTGTACGAGGATTGGCGCTTTTTCCTAGCACACCCTTTGTCATTGCAGGCTCATTGCTTTTTCCTCATCAACCACTCATGGTAGTGGTTATCTCTATGGCAGGCATTCTATTTTCGGCCGTGCTCATTTATTATTTTTCGCAATTTATGGGTTTCGATGCTTTTTTTCAGCGCAAGTTCCCCCATCAAATACTAAAGGTAAGAAAACGCCTCAATCATCGCTATGGCTTTTTTTATGTATTGGGTTGGGCATTTTTTCCATTGGTTCCTACCGATATTGTGTGTTATGTAGCGGGCACCATCCGAATGAAAATTTTGAGTTTTTTAGCCGCTATTTTTTTGGGTGAACTTATATTGGTAAACTTGTACGTGTATGGCAGTAGCTTTTTGTTTTCGTGGTTGGTGTGAGCCTACAGTTCCATAAGAACAAGCTTCTTTAGGTACTGGTGTATGTTAGACTAAACTTCAGGTGTGAGCCACCAGGTAATTTTGCCCTATTATAAAAAACAAAATGAATTCAATTGATTAGGTTTACAGGTTTCTTGTGGTTCTTTATTTTTGGTTGCCTTTCGGCAAAAGCGCAGGTTTCTCCATCTTTTGATGAAGAAATGAAGTTTATACAGTACTTGATCAGCCAAAAGCAATACGCCAATGTAGTGTTATTGGCCCAACAGCTACGCCCTAAGTTTACTACCAACACCCAACAAAGCCGTCTGGCAATCAATGCAGGCCTGGCCTATCGCCGACTTGCAAAACCAGATTCTGCTGCCCTGGCTTTTGGTCGGGTCACCCCTGATTTCAAGTTATATGATAAAGCCCGTTTTTATCAAAGCCTTGAGTTTACACGAGTTCGTCGTTATATCGCCGCACATCAGGCACTTGATACCCTTCAGATTGCTTCTGTAGATAGCTTAAAATATGAGTTAAGGCAGTTTCAGCAAGCAGGCATTGCCTTATTGCAAAAAGACTACGTGCAGTTTGAGCAAAGAAGTCGGGCTTTCAGTTTCCAATATGCCGCCTTTGCCAGTCAGGAAAAAAAGTTATTGAGTTTTGCTCAAAAATTAAAAAAAATACCCCAACGCTCGCCTTTGGTAGCAGGTATCTTGTCGGCTGTAGTACCTGGTACGGGCAAAATGTATGCAGGCAATACCAGCCAAGGTTTAAGCATGCTTTTTCAAAACTTATTTATAGGCGCTCAAGCTGCTGAGGCTTTGATCAAAGATGGTGTGGCCAGTCCTCGGTTCATTATTTATGGAGCCCTGTTTTCCTTTTTTTACATTGGCAACATTTGGGGGAGTGTATTATCTGTAAAAATGCAACAACGTGAAGTATATGAAACAATTCGCCATGAGGTTTTATTTAATTTGGATGTGCCTTTGCGGTTGGTCTTTCAGTAATGCTCAAGACAGCCTTAACAACCATCATACAGCAAAAACGGTGATACACCATTACCTAAAAAAAGCCAACCAACTATTTGCCCAAAAGCAATACCAACAAGCTCAACTCACCTATGAAAGGGTGGTGTTTTTGACCAAAGATAAAAGCATTGTCAATGAGGCTTTACTACGCAAAGCTTATTGCCACAAAAGACTCAAACAGTTTGCCCTGGCACAAGAAACCATAGAACGTGCTGAGCTATTGCCTGCACAAGATTCTGTTAACTATTTGTTGTTATACGAAGTAGCCCTCAACGCTTATTTGGCTCAACAGTATAAGCAATCACTTAAATTTATTAACATCATTAAAAATACCATCAAAGACTCAAGCAAAGTGCAAAGGGTGATGTTTTTGGAAATACTTGCTCTCAACGAAACTTACCAATGGAACAAAGCCAAACAATTGTGCGTCCGTTATATTCAATTGCATCAATCAAGTCAAAATATTGAAGCACTGTATGGGTTTGTAGATAAAAAGCATTTTAAGAGTATCAAAAAAGCCAAAACGCTTTCGTGGATATTCCCTGGAGCAGGGCAAATGTATGCAGGTGTTTTTTGGCGGGGAGTATCGTCCAGTGTGCTTACTTTGGGTTCGCTCACATTTGGAGTGTTTAGTGTACTGAATGGCTACTATGCTTCAGGCATATTGACTGGGCTAGGTCTGGGACGTATTTTCTATACAGGAGGTAGGCGACATGCTGCTTACCAGACGCAAAGGCACAACCTGAAGAAGATTGCCAGGTATCATCGGAAAATAAAGGAGTTTTTGCTTGACAATGAGAGGAAATACAAAAAGTGAGTATTTTTTACCATATTATTCCGCAGTGATTTAGTCAAAGTTGGTTGCTGGTGATCAGTTATTGATGAATTTAAAAACTATTTAATGGGGTGTTTAGTCGTAAAACCGAAACGCTTTTAAAAATAAAGTGAGTAAGCAATCTTAATATAAAATGCTGGTTTACAGTATTTAACAAGGTGAACATTTATTCGAGTCAGCTATGGACTATCGCCTAAATACTTCTAACTACGCTTTTTGTAAATAACTGAAAATCAGTGTGATACAAAAGTGTGGTTACTTGTGAACCGAATCTACAGCTTGCTGTGATGAGCTCAACGGAGTTAAACAGGGTGTAGCACCGATATTCATCGGTATCTAAGGACTTGCGACTTGTCGCACCGATATGCATCGGTATCCAAGGACTTGAAGCACCGATATGCATCGGCATCTAAGGACTTGCCCCTGTCGAGGCTATGGACTATTGCTACCACATTCATATAAAAAGCCAGGCACCCTGTAGTACCTGGCTCAATTGGTTATAAAACGAAAATTATTCAATTCTTTTGTTTAGAAGGCTACTCCTAAGGTAAGCCCAAAGCGTACACCTACACCACCAGAAAAGTTGCCTGTTGAAAAGTTGTCTTCTGCAAACCCGCTGGTTTCTACTGTTACGTTACTAGAAGCGTTAAATACAGGACCAGCAAATATGTCAAGTGCAACGATGTCTCCAAATATCCACTGGCGACCAATACTTAAACCTGCACCTATAGAGGTTAGCGTAGCTTTTCCTTCATTACCACCATTATCAGTTACTGTTAAAGATAAACTGTTGTAACGACCAAAAGGTGCTAAATAAAACCCCTTAGGAGAATTTCCAGAAGGATAAAATCTAAACTCAGGCGTTACACTAAATCCTGTAATACCAGTACCGCTTGCGGTAAGACTTACAAATCCACCACCAAGTTGTAAACTTGTTTTTGAGCCTAGCGCTCTTTCATAAAAGAAATTGTAACTACCCACAATAGGGCTAAGTAAGTTTACTTTAAATACGTTTTTCTTGCCGTCTTGAGCAAATGACTTGGAAGGAGCAGCAAACGCCACTACTACTAGTAAAAGGGTAAATACTTTGGCAATTTTTCTCATGTTTGTTGTTTTAGTATTTTAAGACTATGTAAATGTTGATCATTATGTACCTGATGTTTTATAACCGTTTTTTATTACTAATTACTTCTAATACGTGACTCTGATAAAAAGTATAATTGTTTTATACATTATTTACTTTGTTATATACCAAGATAACCTGTAGAGAGACAAAAAAGCCCTTGTTCAATTCAATTGTAAGCAAGGGCTGTCAATATAGTAGGTGTGGTATTTTTAAGTTTTATTTTGCTCCAAATGCGGCAAATAATTTACTGTTTCCTTCATAATGAGCAGGATTGATCAGCATGTGGAATATATCTATCAATGGAATAATACCAAAAAAACCACCGAAAGTGAAAAGGTAGCCTACAATTATAATCGGTTTTGCCTTAAACGCTAAACGATGGATACCTAAGCCTCCCAAAAATACCCACAAAACTACAGCTAACACTAGCGTACCAGTGTTTACATATACTTTAAGGGCACTATATAAGCGCTGAGCTTTACGAATAGAACGTTTATTTTGGCGGTACTCTTTTTTCTGAGCCTTGGTAAAACCCTTACGCTCTGCTCTGGTAGGCAAGTTTGCTTTGGCTTCCTTAATCCGTTTTTTCAGATCGACTAATCTCTTTTTGAGAAGTTCTCTCTTTTGTTTTTTTAGCGCTCTTCTTTCTTTACGAGTAAGTTTCTTTGATTTTTTAGGTGTTGTGGAGGTAACTTTTACATCCTCACCATAAAACCCTTTTGCCTGGACATTGGCAGTGAATAATCCGGCAACAAGAAGTACCAACGATAGTAATAGTGATTTTGTCATTGTTCGTGTTGAAAAAGTTTAAAATATTGATTGAGTTAATTATTTGCAATATATAAGTAGAGATGAAAAATGCTAGTAAAACTTACATTTTTCTTACATTACACTTATAGCTTTTACCTAAAATATTTGCTTGTTTCAGCGAAACTATTGAATTTTATGCTTTAAGTATTTTTTATCATTTTGATTGTTATGGCACCTATGGATAAAGTCAAAGAGGTTTTGCAAGAGGTAGAAGATTATGCCATTGAAACCCGCGAGCAACTGGAAGAATTCAAGAGAGTTTTTATCAAAGGAAAAATTGGGGCACTCTTTGGAGAAATAAGAAATATCCCCAATGAAGAACGCAAAGCATTTGGGGCAGCCATTAATCAACTCAGAGATACTGCTCAAACCAAGTTTAAAGAGAAACTAGCCGATATTGGACGCCCTAAAAAGAAAGGGGGAAATAGTGCGCCTATAGATGCTACCTTGCCCACAATACCCCATACATTAGGTACAGTACATCCACTTACCCTTACCCGTAACCGCATTGTAGAAATATTTGAGCGCATAGGTTTCAATGTGTCTGAAGGACCAGAGGTAGAAGACGACTGGCACAACTTTACGGCGTTGAATTTTCCACATAACCACCCTGCCCGCGAAATGCAGGACACCTTCTTTATAGAGAAACAAGGCAAAGGTGAAGACAAAAACGATGACATTGCTTTGCGTACCCACACTTCGTCGGTACAAATACGGGTCATGGAAAATCAAAAGCCTCCCATTCGTACTTTGTCGCCAGGGCGGGTTTTTCGTAATGAAGCCATTTCAGCAAGAGCTCATTGTGTGTTTCATCAGGTAGAAGGGTTGTATGTCGATGAAAATGTGAGTTTTGCCGACTTAAAGCAAACCTTGTATCATTTTGCCAAAGAAATGTTTGGTAAAAATACCCAAATTCGTTTCCGTCCCTCTTATTTTCCATTTACTGAGCCTAGTGCTGAGGTAGACATTTCTTGCTTTATTTGCGATAGCAAAGGCTGTAATGTCTGTAAATACAGTGGCTGGGTAGAAATTATGGGGTGTGGTATGGTAGACCCCAACGTGCTTGCCAATTGTGGCATTGACCCAGAGAAGTATACCGGCTTTGCTTTTGGTATGGGCATAGAGCGCATTGCAATGCTTAAGTACCAAATCAACGATTTGCGCTTGTTTACCGAAAATGACATTCGTTTTTTACGTCAGTTTTCCAAGATGTAAAGCTATTCCCTTCATTACATTTTATTAAAAAAGCCTTTGATTATTACTCTTATAATCAAAGGCTTTTTTAATTTATTTCCTATTACTTGAGGTTCAGTTATTATTTTATAAATTGTTTTTTTAATGATTGATATTTAACTCTAACTTTTTATGAAAACTATTCAACTCACATTTCTCATCACTGCATTGTTGGTCGTCACTGCGAACACCTATGCCCAAAAACTTACAATTCCGACTTATTCCTTTTCAGGTGAAAAACTTTCTTACATTAACCTAAAGGATGGCTCTAAGATAGAAGCCAAGATTAGCAAGCTCTACCGTAAAAAAGGTCAGATAAGAGCGGTGAAAATTAAAGATGCTAATGGTAATAAAAGGAAAATAGAAGCTGCTGACATTAAAAACATGTACTTGGCTCCTTCAGGTTTTGATAAGTTTAACAAATTCAATTCTTTTATGAATGATGCTACTCAATGGCGTGACAATGATCTCGATAAGGATATATTAAAGCAAGGGTTTGTTTACCTGGAGCAAACTGAAGTTCAAATAAAGAAGAAAAAACGTACCTTAATTATGCAAGTGCTTAACCCTACTTTTTGTGGGAAAATAAGAATCTTTCATAACCCCTTTGCAGGAAAAAGTATGGGGCTTGGAGTGGCTGGCATTAACGTGGTGGGTGGTAAAGACACCTCTTATTATATAAAAAAGGGAGATGCAGTAGCTTATAAAATCAAAAAGAAAAATTACAAAAAAGAGTTCAAGGTATTGTTTGCTGATTGCGAAGAAGTAAAAAAACAGTTCCCCAAAATAAAATGGAATGAGTTGCCCAAACACGTATTTACGTTTGATAAACACTGCAAGTAATACTACGACTCATATTTTATAAATTTAGTTTGCCAAAAAGCCTTTGTTCTACCTCATTAGAACAAAGGCTTTTTTTATTGGAAGAGGATATATTGGGATAAGCAGTTTTTTTGGGATTCTGTGCATATCCTAAAAAACAAATCATTAAGTATTAAGAGTGTATTAACTATTTTACCCCATAAACCCCTACTTTACCCGCATATTTAACTTAGCATTAAAATCGAAACAGTCTTTGGTTAACATTAAACCTCTACGTTTGTGACTTTAAAAATCACTCAAATCTATTATTTACTACAATGAAATCTATAAAACTATACTTGCTTGTTAGTGTATTGGCAGTAAGCCTGTTAGCTTGTAAGAAAGATGAAAATAACGTAGATACGTCTCAAATAATCTTGGCTACACATTCAAAAACTCCCTCATTTTTGAAATTGAGCGCTGAGTTTTCGAATGTAAGCATACACTCTATATTATCTTCAGAAGATCAACTTACCGAAACTCCTGATTTTGTATACGGGTCTATGGCTGATGGTGCTGGTTTGTTGAAAAATGCAGATGGCACCTATACCCTGATCAACAATATAGAGGCTGATTATTCTGTTTCACGTATCACCTTGGACGCGACATTTAAACCTATCAAAGGGGAGCACATCCTGAATGCAGCTGCTACGGCTTCTACTGCTCAATGTTCTGGTTCAATGATTACCCCCGAAGAGCATGGCTTTGGTCCTTTGTACTTGTCTGGTGGCGAGTGGGGTGGATCTTCTAAAGGTGTATTTGTAACAGACCCTTACAAAGATGCCAATACTGCTTCAACTGCTTCTATGTTGCCTGCTTTTGGACAATGGTCTACTGAAAATGCAGTAGTGATAGGTAAAGATGCCTATGCTGATAAAACAGTGGCTTTTATTGGTGATGACCACTCTGACAATGATGTGCCATCTGGTCAGTTGGGTATGTATGTAGGTGCCCGTGGCGATTTGACGGGAGGTAAGCTATATGGTTTGAAGGTGACCTCAGCGGGCATCAACTTTGAAATGGATATGAAAGAAGGACAAGCTTACGATATGGAGTTTGTACAACTGACTGAGACTAACATAGACTTGTTGGATGCTGAAGCCAAGCAAAAAGGAGTAATGGGCTTTTCTCGTTTAGAAGACATCGACTGGAGAAGAGGTTCGGCGCAAAACAACCGTGAGATTTACTTTGCGGTAACCGGAAGAAAAAAAGATGGCCTGAAAGACAAAGGTACTTTCTATGGAAGAATATACAAGGTGGTATTGAACGAAAATGACCCTACTCAAGCCGGAAAAATCACTTGTGTATTAGATGGTGACAACCTCACAGGTGTTGCCAAGGCTTTTCATAGCCCTGATAACATTTTGGTCACAGAAAACTATGCTTATATCCAAGAAGATCCAAACGGCTACCCTGATACTCCTGAGAAGGATCACTATGCCCGTTTGTATCAGTATAACCTCAATACAGGTGAGTTAAAAGTAGTATTAGAGTGCGATCAGGCAAGTGCTGCCAAGGCTGGTTATGGGTTGTCTACCAAAACCTGGGAGCTTACTGGAATGATTGATATTTCGGACATTGTAGGGAAGCCGGAAACTTTCTTGTTAATGACCCAAAACCACGGATGGACCAACGACAAATTTACTGACCCTAAAGCCAATCCTGACTTAACTAACCGCAACGAAGGTAGCGTAATGTATGTGGTCAATGGATTGAAAAGATAAACCACTTGATGCTATCCCCCAGAGGTGTTTTCACCTCAACACAAACAGAGCAAGCTTGTTGGGAGCTTGCTCTTGTTTATTGATTGTTTCTCTGTTTTTTTAAATGAATTTTATGAAACTGCTTTTCAGGTTCACTCTCGCCCTTACCATAGGAGGCTGGTTGATTGGCTGTGCTGCCAAAGACCCATCCAATACTGTTCACAAAACCGATTACTTTGCGAAGGTTCAACAAGTATACACTCAAGACATTAGTCAGTGTATTGAATGGCTTGATAGCCTGGAACAAGCCAATTCCAGAAAAGCCCTGGAAAAATATTACCTAAAAGCCCGTCAATATTTTAAATACGCTGAGCCTGTACTGGCTTTTATGGAAATAGAAAATTATAAGTTTTTGAATCAACCCAATATACTCAAGGTAGTAGAAGAAGATGCCACCGACATAAAGGTGAAAAAACCGGCAGGTTTTCAGGTATTAGAAGAACAAATATTTACTGATAGCCTGGACAAAGCGGCCATCAAAAAAAATGCAGCGCTTACCCGTAACCGTCTCAAACTTATCAGAAAAAACACCCGTTTTACTTCTCATAAACCCTATCATTTTTTATGGCTCCTGCGTGATGCCATTGCCAGAGTAGCACTCACTGGTGTTACCGGGTTTGACTCACCTGTACTAGAGCAATCGCTCAGCGAAAGCGCCTGGATATACCAACGTCTCCAGGACTATTTGCAAATATTCCGACCTGAGTTTAAAGACAACACTTTATTCAAACAATGGAGGCAGGCCATTGACCAAAGTGTAGCTGCCCTCAAAGGAGACTTTAACCAGTTTGACCGTTATGCTTTTATTCAACAGCATACCCATCCTCAACTTAAGCTATGGGTAAAAACCGTAGATGCCTGGCAAGTGCAGTTTCCTTTTACGCTGGCGCTTAATCATGCAGCTACTTCTTTGTTTTCAGACAAAACTTTTAATCTTGCGTATTTCTCTGATCCCAAACTAGGGGTACATTCTGCCGACAAAGTAGCCTTGGGCAAACGCTTGTTCAACGATGTAAACCTGTCGGCAGATAAGACAATGAGCTGTGCCAGTTGCCACCAGGCAAAAAAAGGTTTTAGTGATGGCTTGGTTACCCCCACCGGGCAAACTCGAAATAGTCCTACATTATTGTATGCCGCTTTGCAACAAAAGTTTTTTTATGATGGGCGGGCAGGTAGCTTAGAAGGTCAAATCGTTTCGGTGGTAAAAAACACCAAAGAATTTCATACCGATCTGGCAAGCATAAAAGCATTCATTAACCGCACTGTAGACTATAAAACAACGTTTGAAAAACTGTATAAGCGTGGCGTAAACGATCTTAACATTCGCCATGCCATTGCCAGTTATATAAGAAGTCTGGCACCGTTTAACTCTAGGTTTGACCGCAACCTGAACCAACAAGAGCAAACCTTGACTGAGGAAGAAATCAAGGGTTTTAATTTGTTTATGGGTAAAGCAAAGTGTGCGACTTGTCATTTTCCTCCCACCTTTAATGGCACCATACCACCAAATTTCCGTGAAACCGAGTTGGAAATGCTGGCTGTGCCCCAAAAGCCTGATACTGCCAATGCCACTATAGACCCCGATTTGGGCAGGTACCACTTATTTAAGGTAAACGAACGTAAGTTTTTCTTTAAGACGCCTACCGTGCGCAATGTAGCCCAAACAGCCCCTTATATGCACAATGGGGCATACCCTACGCTAGAGTCAGTAGTAGATTTTTATAACCGAGGGGGAGGGGCTGGCATCGGTATCAACCAACCTTTACAAACATTACCACCTGATAGGTTGAACCTTACAGAGGCAGAACAAGCCGCATTGGTGGTGTTTATGAGGAGCTTGAGTGACAAGAAGAGTAAACGGGTAAATAATATAAAGTAAGTACTAAGTCCAATTATAGCTAATTGCACCTATATGCATTGGTATTCAAGATTTGCTATTAGGAGTGTACGAAGTCTTGTAATCACCTGATAATAAGTGTTTTGCAAGGTTAAAGCGAACTAAAACAAAGTTGTTTTCACTTTTAAAAGGCGGCGTATACGCTCATGTTTGCTCTTTGCTAGGGCGACCATTCCGATAAATCGGGAACTTCCATTACATTACAGCAAGGGTGGCCCCTACAATTAATACCTTGATTTAAATATAAATCCCTGTATATCAAAGGCTTTTAAAACTTCGTATAGTTCTAATTTGCTATTACTTATTGAGGTTGTTCTAATAAAAAAAAGGGTAGTCAATCAAATTGACTACCCTTTTTTTAACAAAAGTATATTCAGTAATATTATTTATTTTTTCTACGAGTCTCTCCATCTCTTTCACCAGCCATAATCATTGCGCAACGGAAACCGATAGCAGCAGTACGACCATTTTTATCTAAGAAACGACGAGTACCAGGAGAACACCAGTAAGCCACATCTTTCCAAGAAGCTCCTTTGTATACACGAACATCATCATTTACTAATGAGTTCAAAGTTGTGTTTCCTTGTGAGTTGGCAGGGTTATAAGGCTTTTTATCATCGCTGTATACACTCTTAGTGGTATCAGGATTAAGCTTAGTGCTATCAAGTCTTTGACGACGAACAGGGTTCAAGTCATCCACATCACGGAAAGAGTTTGGACGATACACATCCTCTACCCACTCACTTACGTTACCTGCCATATTATACAAACCGTAGTCGTTAGGAGGGTAAGCAAATACATATTCAGTGATCAAAGCACCATCATTTAGTTTACCAGCAATACCAGCATAGTCACCACGACCACGCTTAAAGTTGGCAAGCATATAACCCATTGGGTACTTCTTAGTATCGTAAGGGTTTCTTACAGAGTGACCATCCCAAGGATAAATACGTCCGTTAGATTGGTTTTCGTCATTATATTGAGTACCAATTAAAGCTTTAGCAGCGTATTCCCACTCAGCTTCAGTTGGTAAACGGAAATCAGGTACAACTACACCAGACTCCAAAGGTAATTTTTCGCCATTGGCAAAGTCAGGTACAGATTCGATTTTACCAGACTTTTCTGCTTCTAATGCCAGGTTCTCGTTTACAACCATTGTACGCCAGCGACAAAAGTCTTGTGCCTGTACCCAGGAAATTCCTACTACAGGAAAGAAACGGAAACCAGGATAACGTAGGTAGTTGGCTACGTAAGAGTCGTTATAGGCGAGTTCACTTGCCCAAACAGTAGTATCAGGAAGCAAAACCTGATCTCTGTATGTTTTTAGGTCAGTAAAACCGGGAGGGAGCCGAGATGAGTTGTCTGGGTTTTCATAATATGCCATATATTCTAACCAGTGGATATTGGCCACCTCGGTTTGGTCCATAAAGAAAGACTGAATACTGGCGGTTCTTTCTACGTTATCGTGAGAAAACATAATATCTTCTTCAGAAGAACCGAGGGTGAAGCGCCCTCCTTCAATAAACACCATATTAGGAGCATCGGGTTGTCCCTCGTACTCTGATACTTTGAAGCTATACTCAGAGCCTTTTTCACCTGCTTCTACGTTATACTTTACTCCCGTTACCATACTCTTTTGGTTCTTCCGGTGAACGTTCTTACTGTTTTGTAAGCCTTTAGGTTCCCGGTTAAACAAAAAACAAGAGGTCAGCATCGTAGAGCAAACTGTAAACAGACAAAATTGCTTAAAGAGCTGCATTTTATTATTCATAACCTGTTTAAACTTAAATTTATTGATAGAAAATTTAAAGCGTATAAATACAAAAGTACACTTATTATGCCAAATTCAACGTATATCCTTTGGGGAAAGTTTTTGTATTTTTTGTTTTTTACTCCCCTTATCAACGCTATTTTATAGAGGATAGTATAGAGATCGCTTGCTGAATTGAATTTACCTCGGCAAATATAATAATTGGTTTTTGCTTATGTTCCTTTAAGCGTGTTTTTTGAGGGTTTTGCTGCAAATACTGGATGATTTTACCAAAGGTATCAGACTTAAAATAGTCGTCATTTTCAGAGTTAAAATAGCCTTTCATTGCCCCGTTTTTAAGTGTAAGTTTGGTCATTCCCAAACGTTCTGCTTCCCACCTTAGCTTGACAGTTTCTATCAAATCGCTTACCTCTGATGGTGGGTTGCCAAACCTGTCCTGAACCGAGATTTTAAACTTATTGAGTTCTTCTGCTTCTTTAATATTATCAAGGGTAGTATACAAACTAAGCCTTTCAGTAATGTTTGTAACATAGTTTTCGGGAATTAAAATGGCCAAATCTGTTTCTATTACACAGTCCGTTTTGATTTCCTTGATAGCAAGTTCGCTTTCAAACAACTCCCTAAATTTGGTCTCTTTCAATTCTTGAATTGCTTCATCCAATACTTTGTGGTACATTTCAAACCCCAGGTCACTAATAAAACCACTTTGCTCGGCACCCAACAAGTTACCTGCACCTCTGATATCCAAGTCACGCATAGCAATCTTAAAACCATCGCCCAAGTCAGAGAACTCCTCCAAAGCCGACAATCTTCTACGCGACTCTACATTGAGTAAAGTAGATGCAGGCGCAAGCAAATAACAATAGGCTTTACGGTTAGAACGCCCTACTCTGCCCCGCATTTGGTGCAAGTCGGCAAGCCCAAAAGTATGCGCCATGTCTATAATAATGGTGTTAGCATTGGGCACATCCAGTCCGGCTTCTATGATATTGGTAGAAATTAATACATCGTATTCGCCCTCGATGAACTTCATCATAATTTTCTCTAGCTTAGGTCCCTCCATTTGCCCATGAGCAACCCCCACGTGGGCATCAGGTACTAGCTTAAGTACATTATTAGCTATTGATATAATATCTTTGACTCTGTTATGTACAAAAAATACCTGTCCACCTCGGCGTAGCTCAAAGCTGATGGCATCGCGAATAACTTCATCGTTAAAGGTGTGTTGTTCGGTAGTCACTGGTTGGCGATTGAGTGGTGGGGTTTGAATAATAGACAAGTCGCGGGCTCCCATTAATGAAAAATGCAAGGTACGGGGAATAGGTGTAGCCGTAAGCGTAAGCACATCTACATTTACTCTCATTTCTTTGAGGCGTTCTTTGGTTTTTACCCCAAACTTTTGTTCTTCATCTATTACCAACAACCCAAGGTCTTTAAATTGGACATCTTTATTTACAATACGATGAGTCCCAATCAAGATATCTACTTTACCTTCGTTTACTTCTTTCAGGGTGGCTTTGATTTGCTTGCTCGTTTTAAAACGATTGATATACTCTATATTACAGGGAAATTTTTCTAGTCGGTTTTTAAAGGTTTTGTAATGTTGTAGGGCGAGAATGGTAGTAGGTACCAATATTGCCACCTGTTTGCCATCATACACTGCCTTAAACGCTGCTCGAATGGCTACCTCGGTTTTGCCAAAACCAACATCACCACAAATCAAACGATCCATAGGACTACTTTGCTCCATGTCAGCCTTTACATCAGCAGTGGCTTTTGCCTGGTCGGGGGTATCTTCATATATAAAAGACGACTCCAGCTCTGCCTGAAGGAAGCTGTCTTGACTAAAAGCAAAACCTGGGGCAGATTTACGTTTGGCGTATAGTTCTATCAAATCTTCGGCAATGTCGAGTACCCGTTTTTTCACCCGTTTCTTCTTGGTTTCCCATTCAGGCGAACCTAACTTGTGTACTTTTGGAGGGGCAGAATCTTTGCCAGAATATTTACTGATTTTATGCAATGAGTGAATGCTCACGTACAGTAGGTCATCGTCGCGGTATACCAGGCGAACCGCCTCTTGTACTTTGCCATTGGCTTCTACCTTTTCAAGCCCGGCAAACCTGCCTACTCCATAGTCTACGTGGGTCACATAGTCACCAGGGTTAAGTGCCTTAAGTGCCTTCATGGTAAGCGCCTTTGACTTGGAGTGACGTTTGCCTGCCCTATACCTATGAAAACGCTCAAAAATCTGGTGATCAGTATAACACACAAAACGGTTGGCATGATCCACAAAACCTTCACGTAACGAAACCCCTAGAGCCTCAAAATTTACGTGAGGGTCAAGTTCATCAAATATTACGTGAAGACGTTCTACCTGGCGCAGCGAGTCGGCAGCAATAAAGTTGGCATAGCCTTGACTTTGCCGCTCTTTGAGGTCGTCAATAAGGAGCGCAAAGTCTTTGTTAAACGAAGGTTGAGGCTTTGCTTCTTGCTCCAGGCGTTTGTCTGACTTAAAGTGGAACCGCTTACCAAATTCAACTGTGGTAAACTCCAGTAGCTTTTCCTCGAAAGAGGCCTGCGTTTCAAACAGCACGTCAGGGTCGTTGATGACTTGAGTATTGCCGCTTTTTTCCAGAATCTCTTTAAAATTGTTTGCCACTTTCGTGAAACTCTTCCGGATAACATCCATTGTAGCATCATAGTCTTTGAGCCATACCTTGGTATTGTTAGGCACAAAGTTGAGAAATGACTCACGAACTTCTTGCACCAATTTGGTTTGTACATTGGGAATAATGGCGATTTGGTTTACCTGCTCTATAGAAAGTTGGCTCTCAGGGTCAAACAAGCGAATGCTTTCCAGCTCATCGTCAAAAAACTCAAGGCGGTAAGGGTAGTCGTTGGAGTAAGAAAAAATATCGACAATCCCCCCCCGGATAGAAAACTGCCCGGCTTCGTATACAAAATCGGTTTTATCAAAGTCGTAAGTATGCAGTATTTCGGCAAGAAACTCAATGTCAACCTTTTCGCCTACTTCGGCAGTAAATGTATTTTCCAGCAAAGATCGTTTATTGATTACTTTTTCGACTAAAGCGCTGGGGTAAGTTACTATCATAAACCCCTCATGATTGGTGAGGTTTTCTTCATTGGCTTTGCCAGCATCAATACTTACTACCTGAGGGTTGCTTATTTGTTGGTTGATGCGGTTGAGCACCTCGGCACGTTCCAATATATTGGCGTTTTCGACCTCCATAAATTTGTAAGGGCGTTTGTAAGAAGAAGGAAAAAACCAAATATTTTTTTTACCCAGTAGGTTTTGCAAGTCATTATAAAAATATAAGGCTTCGTCCCGGTCATGCAGTACCAAAATATGATTGATACGTTGGTTTGCCTCAGTATGAATTTTATAGGTGGCACTTGCCATTACTGAGTCCAGGCTTCCTACCAGCCCCTTGACCTGAACACGTTCGGGGGTGCTGGAGCTGAGGTATTGGGCGAGCATTTGAGTGAGGCTGTCTTTAGTATAGTGGTCTACAAAATCCCTGATCTTCATAAGTATCTGTTGAGGTGCTATTAAAGTTTTGCAAATATACACAAGCTATAAGGGTAAATGCAAAACCAATGTGAGAGTATGAATTCCATTGTTCAGGCTAAAAAATATTTTTAACCATGGAGACACCATTTTTAACTACTTTGACGGCAAAAAGTTAAACCCATTTTTCTTTTAAATACTTATATTTAGTTCTACCAATGGGCAAGCTGGTACCATTTTTCAGGATCAACTCATACTTGCTTCCTTGATAAATACAAATATCTTTGGCTTCATTCATTTGAGCAAGGTATGACTTATGGATACGCTCAAAGTTTGGGGGCAATAAATGATGTAATTTGTCCAATGCCTTGTCGTGCAATACTTTTTCTCCATTTTTAAGAAATACCTCCGAGTAATTGCCTGCCCCTTGTACATAGATTACCTCCTCTATAGGTACCAAGCGGATACGCCCATTGTGTTTGATGGCTAAAAATTTTAAATTATTTACTGACGTCAACCGTAAGCGGTTCAAGGCTTTTTGCAATCTATCACGATTAAATGGCTTAGGCACAAAATCAAGTACCCCATATTCGAAGGCTTCTATGGCACGCTCCTGATAGGCCGAAATAACAATGGTATGAAACGATTCTGCCATCAAGTGGGTCAGTAAATCAAATCCGTTTTTACCATTCAGGTTTAGGTCAAGTAGTAATAAATCAACCACATTTGTTTTGAGGTATTCTTGTGCCATTTCCAGCGATGAAAACTCATTCATTTGAGTAATTTGCCCAGCTAGAATGTCTTTGAGGTGTTTTTTGATTAACTGTAAGATAGGAAACTCATCTTCTACGATTACTATTTTCATTTGTCTGGCTATTTTTTTAGGTGAATGATGTCTTGCCAACCGCTTGAGGTATTTTCTGAATAAAATTCCCATCGCCCCGGAAAACTTTCATCTAACCTGGCTTTGATATAACGGTGCCCGGTGCCATTTGTACCTTTAGTGGTGGCTTCGTTTGTACTTTGACGATGTTTGGAGGTAAATACATAAGTAACACCTTGGGCGTGTAACTGTTGCTTAAGCATAAAAACCAATCCTCCTGCCTGAGCGTCGCTATGGGTGATACCGTTTTCGAGCAGGGTATGAAAAATAGCAGGGGGAATCATTACATCATCTTTTTCACACTGTACATCCAGTGTATACACCGTATTTTTGCGGTAACGCATGACAGCAATATGTGCTTCGCATAAAGCAATCTCTTGCGATAAAGTAATGAGTTTTTGTGAGGAGATTTGAAGCAAAATTTTCAGCTCATCTGCCAGAGCTTCTATCAGTTTTACACTGGTGGCAGGTTCGGCTTCTATCCAACCAATGACAGAAGTAAGGGTGTTCATCAGAAAATGAGGTTGTAACTGTTTTTTAAGCAGTTCTATTTCTAATCTACTCGATCGCAGCAAAGCATTTCTTTCGGTTTGTTGTTGAGCCTTGAGCTGAATACTCAAGGAAATTAACATAAAAACAACCAACCCAAAAAAGCCCAGAAACAAGGTTAAATCGTAGTAATTGAGGCTAATAAAACACGCAAGGATGCCACTAAAGGCTTCTAAGCTTCCCTTTTGCTTTTGCCACATAGCCCTTATAATAATGAGCAAAGCAATGAACAGTGCCGATATGTACATATAAAAAACACCTTCAGGATTGAAGTCGAGCAAGTTCATAATGACCAGCAGCAAGGTAAGCACTAGTAAAATAAGGGGTTGTCGGGGTGGTTGAAAACGCAAGAGGAAAAATAAAACAATGAGGTAGCTAATGGCATAACTTAAGGTGGTGATAATTATTAAGCGGGTAAGGTGCCACGGGTAAGGATATTGGTAAATTGGTTTGCTGTGTTCAAACAAGGTTAATAAACAAAAGCACAGGCTCAACACGCCAAACACCAGTAAAGACGCTTGCCGATAGGCAATGAGGTAAAGCAGCAGGTAATAAATAGCAATGGTAAAAAAACTGCCTGCTAAGATGTATAAGACAGCGGTAAAAATAAGCGGACGTTGAGTGAGTTGATCATAAGTGCCCACCAATAACAAACGAAAACTGTTGGTAGATGAGCGGTGGTAGTTTGACAGTTGAAACAATACCTTATGTTTGCCTTGAGTAGTCAAAGCACGAGGAATAATCACCGTGTTATTCATTTTTCCGGGGACTTCGCTGGCTTTGCTATTGCCTACAATGCCATTGTTGTCAATGAGTTGCCCGTCCCAATAGAGTTTATAAGAAGCTTGCAAAACCACTAACATGCCCAAGTGTCTGTCAGAAGCATTGGCTAAGTCTACTTCTCCCCTTAGTAGGTATGTGCCACTTTTTTTGTGAAAGTCAATTTTTTGTTGCCAAGGTGATACTTCATTAATGTTCTTGAGTTCCAGGCGTTTTATCAGGGTCACATCTTGGCCGTATAGGAGGTCAAATACATAAAAGTTTTGTGCAGAAGTAAGTGACCATATTGTAAGCCCTACCAATATCAACGAAAAGGATAGCAGCGCCCAGATGCTGCTTTTGAGCTGTGTTTTAAACATTGTCTAATATAAGAATATACAAAAGTCAATTTAGCAGATTGTGGCAGAATATGTACAGCAGTTTGTCCAGTTATATAGCCATTGGTCACAGATGCTTTCGTTTGTGAGGGATGACAGCTTATTTTTGAGTAAGAGTATGTTTAAAAATTAGTTTTCTTGTTTATTGTCAATGGTGAAACAGAGCTCCGAATCAAGTTCGGTTTACAACTCCGAACTTGATTCGGAGAATTTAGAAACTCGCTTACGCTCGGTTATAATCTGGACTAAAAAGGCAGCTTTTACGCGCTGACTTTAGTGATTTTAGCCGTTGGCAGAGCTCAGCGCAGCAAAGCTGCAGCTATCGGTTTTCAGCAATAGCTTTGGCTATTCCTTCTAAAATATACTTCGTCAGCACAAAAAATCCATCATTTTTAATTCTGAAGACACGCTTTAAACATACTCTAAACGTAAGTACATAATGCAAAAATTATCATTGTTTTTTTGTGGAATACTCACTGTGCTATGGGCAAGTTTGGCAATCAGGGCTTATTGGCAACAACAAACCCAACAACTACCTGTATTATTGGTGTTGTTGGTGGTAAATCTGATGTTCATGCTGGGTATTCGTTTGTACTACAGCAATCGTATTCGCTAAAAACGGCTTACTATATTACAATAGTCCATAGTATTTAGTCCGTAGTCCATAGCTGATTCGAGTAAATGTTTACCTTGTTAAGCCTTGTAAACCGAACTTGTGAGCTCAACGAAGTTAATCAGTAGTCAAATTTGGCTAAAATCACTGCGGAGTATTGATTTTATACATAAACCATATATTCATGAAAACAATTCAAGTCATTACATTCCTTATTTTATCCGCTTTGGCTTGCCAGGCACAAACTACGCCTTCTACTGTACCCAGTGCAAAAGGCGTATGGAAGGTGGTACTCAAAGAACCCAGAGAGTTGGTGAAAAAATTACGTGTTTACCCTAAAGGGAAAAACTGGAAAGCCCAGTTAGGTACGAAAAATATTCCAATAAAATATCGCAATGGGCAGTTTACCATTCGTTGGAAAAAAGCAAAGTTTGATGGTGAGTTTGCCAGAGATGCGCAAAACCCTCAACAAAAAATAATCAAAGGTTTTTGGCGGCAATATGGCTATGTAGCCCCGGTAGAGCTATACCCAAAAAATAGGGGATGGGAAGGAATGCGTGAAGTTCAGTTTAAACGATTGACCTTTTACTTAGTCATTCGCCCTAAAAAAGGGGGGAATTTCAATGGGTTTATTCATAACCCCGAACGAAATCAAGGCATTTTTATACGAATACGTGAGATTGTACAAAAACAAAGGCAAGTACTCATTTATGGCAGAGACACGACAAGGCCTATATTTAAGGGAATGCTGGCAAAAGATAGTAAAACGCTGCATGTCAAATTTCAAGTGCATGGGATGACAGGAAGGGTGTTACACAAAATAGATACTAAAAAGGAAATATTGGTGCATCCTCGTATGGGACAAAAAACTTATACCTATCAAACTCCTCCCCAATTGAATGATGGGTGGCAAACTGCTTCGTTGGAAAAACAAGGGGCAGATATGGGCAAAATCAAGGTGCTCCTGGAAAAGATATTGACCCGAAAATACTTTCACCTACATAGTATACTCATTGTGCAAAATAATAAGCTCTTGTTAGAAGAATATTTTTACGGGCACCACCGCAACCAATATCACGACACCCGGTCGGCAGGCAAAAGTTTGGCTTCTACTATGGTAGGCTTGGCACTTGACCAAGGCATATTGAATAATGTAGATGAGAAGATTCTTAAGTTTTTTCCTGAGTATAAGGGTTCGATCAAACATGTAGACGATCGCAAAAAGCGTATTCGAATCCGTGACCTCATGTCTATGTCATCGGGGTTTGCCTGCAACGACGACAACTATGACTCGCCAGGGCACGAAGACCGCATGCAAGAGCAAACTGCCCAACCCGACTGGGTAAAGTTTACACTTGATTTGCCTATGAAACATGAACCAGGCAAAAAAGCAATGTACTGTACAGGAGGGGTAAATTTGCTGGGACAAATAGTGTCGAACGTGTCGCGTAAACCAAGTTATGAGTTTTTACAAACGTACTTGTTTGACCCACTGGGCATTAAAAAATACACCATGAATATGACTCCTATGGGCAATGGGTATTTGGGGGGAGGCATTCATATGCGTCCTCGTGACCTTGCCAAGTTTGGGCAATTGTTTGCCAATAAGGGGGTGTGGAAAGGCAAACGAATTATTTCGGAAAAGTGGGTACAACAAGCTACCCAGGGCAGAGCTACCATGCACAACGCTAGTTATAAAAACTATGGGTACAACTGGTGGGTTCATCGTTTTGAAGTAGAGGGTGAAAAATTTCGCTGCTTTTATGCTTCAGGCAATGGTGGGCAACTCATTTTTGTGGTGCCAAAACTTGACTTGGTAACAGTAATTAATGCAGGCAATTATGGGGAAGGACGTTTGTGGCTCAAATACCGCGATGAGATTATGCCTGATTATGTGATTCCGGCATTGATGAAGGCAAAGCGATGAATTAAGCACAGACTACTTTTTTTTGCAAAAGAAAGACACACTTACCTCAAGCATTACATATCTTTCCCACACTTTTGCAAATGAATAATACGAAATGAAACAAACTATACAAAAACGTATCACTGCTTGAGGTGGTACGTTTCACTTATGTCTATCAATTATAAGTGTTGTTTGCTTCTTTCTTAAATTTTTTAAAAACATGTGTGATTTGCCCGTTTTCAAATATAACCCCGACCCAGTAAAGCTGGGGGTAATCAAAAAACAGATAACCCATTGCCCTGTATGTCAACAAGAACGAACCTATGTTTATACTGGACCTTTTTATACCACAGCACAAGTCAGAGGCCTTTGCCCTTGGTGCATTAAAGATGGAAGCGCAGCCCACAAATTTGAAGGTACCTTTCAAGACTATTTAGCAGTAGAAGGAATATCGCCTGATCCGTCTGTTCCTCATGCTATTAATTATGCCAACAGCGTAATAGATGAGCTATTGGAAAAAACACCAGGGTACCATGGTTGGCAGCAAGAAGTTTGGCTCAGCCACTGTAACGAACCTTGTGCAATCATTGATTATGTAGATTGGAAAGAAATTGCTCACCTTCAGGAAGAGTTAATGCCGGATTTAATTGACATTCAAAACAGGTGGAATATATCTCAGACGGAATTACAAGGCTTATTAACAAAGCAAGGAGATATTCAAGGGTACTTGTTTCGGTGTGTCCAATGTAATAAACATAGGCTAACTATAGATGCCAATTAGTGCATAACTTATCCAACCTCTTTTAGTTCCTCAACTTTTTTTCTAAAATGTAACCTGTCTGACACTTTACGTCATTGTAATTCGCTATTTTTATATAAAACATAAAACTATTGATAAACAATGACTCAAAAACTAACCCTTTACAATTGGTTGCTGCTTTTTGTTAGTACGCTTTTTTTGCCTGGTTGTGTAGGCGAAGACGTAAAAGAAGACAGCATCAAGTCTATCGAGATTACCGCCAGTAAAACTGCTTTACTCGCCAACCAAACCAGTCAGGTGACCGCTATATTGCAAAATCCTTTTGATGATAAATTTGAAGGTGAAGTGGCCTGGACAAATACTAACTCTGAAGTAGCTACCATTGATGCCAGTGGAACAGTAACTGCGAAAGGGGAGGGGCAAACTAAAATAACTGCAGTAAAAGACGGAGTAACCAGTAATGAATTGATTATTACTGTGGTGAACAGTCTGACTGCTGTAGCGATGGTAAATGTTACTGCACCAGCCAACAATGTAGCTGTAGGTAATACATTACAGTTGACCGCCACTGCTCAAAATATCAATGGTGAAAACCTTATAGTAGCCAATTATACCTGGAGTAGTAACAATCCCTCCATTGCCACTGTAGACGCCAGCGGTGTAGTGACGGGAGTGACGAATGGTTCTGTAATGATTACTGCCACCACTAATGGTGTTAACAGCCAAAACTTTGAACTGACTATAGGTACAGGGAGTGAACTCAATGGCGAGTTTAGCGGGCTTGGCAACTACAATGTATCGGGTAGGGTAACACTAAAAACGACTGCCAATAATGCATTGGAGATTGTGTTAGCCAGTAATTTTTCTTCGTCGGCAGGTCCAGGCTTACATGTATATCTAAGCAATAGTACTACCGGAGGGTTAGAAGTGGCACCACTTCGCAAAACCTCTGGAAGCGATACTTATCAGGTTTCTGGAGTAGCTCTTGACCAATATAAATATGTGTTGGTGTATTGCAAGCCTTTCAGTGTGACTTTTGGCGCGGCTGAGCTCAAATAAATTGTTGTTTATCCATTCTATAGTAAACTACTCATGAACAAGATATATTTATTATTTTTATTAACTCTGGGTATCGCTGTAGGTGCTCAGGCACAAACCACTTCTGAGTCACGAGCGACCAATACTGTTAGCCCTTTACTCAATGATGTTTGGATAGCCCCTAAATGGCATGGGTATGTACAGTTGAGCCAAACAGCCATTTATGCCCAACAGTTTTATGAAGCTGAAGGCTCAGTGCAAGACATGACCACGGCTGGGTTTTATTCTACAGAGCTAAGTGGCAGGTTGGGTTTGGGCAGTAACCTGGAAGTAAGCCTACAGGCTCCTTTGTTTGTAAGGGCTACCCGCAATGCAGTGCGTTTTCGGAGTAGTCAGAGAGTACAAGCTGGCGACCAGGTAAATACAATTGGCGACATGACTGTGGGTGTAAAATATGGACTGATCAATCGCAAGTCGTTTGTATTAAGCGGCAGTTTGTTATTAGGTGTACCCACAGGTACAACTCAAGGCGGAGAATCTCAGTTATTACAAACGGGTGACGGCGAGTTTAACCAAATCATTGGTCTTGATATAGGCTATGCAATCTCCTCTTTTTATGTCACTGGTGGGGTGGGTTTTAACAACCGTACCAATAGTTTTTCGGATGAAATACGTGCCAATGCTGGGATAGCCTGGGCATACAACCGGTTTTTGGCAATGGTGCAAGCAAACATGGTACATTCGCTCAATAATGGGACAGCCTCTGCCACTCCTGAAAATATTTTTTCTAACAATGTACGTTATGTTACCATTACTCCTAAACTTGCTTTTGCTATTACCCAAAAACTTACCTTCAACGCCAGTGTTGGAGCCATTGTATCAGGACAAAACATGCTGAAAGCACCCGTGTATAATACAGGAGTTTTGTTCCAGTTTTAGTAATGTTACTACACGATTAAAATAATTTGATCACAAAAGCCCTGGCACACTGTCAGGGCTTTTTGTTTTACTTTCAATAATACTTTCCCCAAAGTCTAACCCCTGGTATTGATTCCCGTAAACTTCTCTAAATCAATACACCTATTCACTTTACCCAGATTATATGACACAACATTACTACAGAACTCTTCTTTGCTTTTTTTTCTTGTGCCTGGTTGGGCAAAGCTATGCTCAGATAAACCTCGATAGTAGCCGAAGATTTTTTAAGGCTAAACCACCCGACTGGAAAATCGGAACCCAACTGCAGGTAGGTGTACATACGTTGGGGGTACAAGCAATTAATCAAAAGCTACAGACTGAAGGTTACCGCACGTTTGCTCCTGTAGATCTGCACGTTGGATTTACTTTTTCGCTGGTGTATCGTAAGCACCTGTTTGGCTTGGGGGGTTATGGTCATCGTGCGCATAACGGGGATAACTTTTACCTGAGTCAATACAACTTTGGAGGCAACTACCAATACTTGGTATTGAAAAAGAAGAGCCTGGAGTTTTTTTTCACTGCTGCTGCGCATATTTCAATACTTGAGCTAAGGGCTATCCAGCCCAATCCTACCATTTTCCCTTATAGTTTACTATATACCTTTCCAGTAAAAACGTCGCTTGGTGTAGGGGTAGACAAGTGTACTGGATTCAAGGGTTTGTTTGGGCGCAGCCCCAGGCTAGATGTGCGTGTAGGACTTAGAACTGGTTATGCCCTGCCTTTTAACAACCAATGGAGCGAAAATTTTAATACCAGTCAACCTATAGATGATGTACCTATGGTAAATGCCTCAGGCTATTTTTACCTTAAATTTGTGGTTACATCGCTTATTCCATTGGGGAGTTAACACTATTTCGAGTAATTTTATTGTTGAAGAGGGTGGCTGAGTAGCTACCCTATTTTACCTCATTGTATACACTAATGATTAGCAACCTCAACGATAGTTTTAACTTAGTTTCTAAACTTACCCTGCCCCGTGCCTGGAACGCTGCTAAAGTAGTAAGTAGTTTTTATCTTTCTAAACTTACTAAAAAGCCCCGCCATACTGGGTTGCCCATCAGTATTGCCTTTGAGCCCACTACCTCGTGCAACTTACGTTGTCCGGAATGCCCCAGTGGTTTACGCAACTTTACCCGCCCTACTGGTATGCTGCAAGAAGATGTATTCAAGCAAACCATTGATGAATTACAAAAAACCTTGCTTTACCTTACTTTCTATTTTCAAGGAGAACCTTATCTTCATCCCCAGTTTTTAGACTTGGTTCAATACGCCTCAAGCAAGGGTATTTACACGGCTACGTCTACCAATGCTCACTATCTCAACGATAAAAATGCCCGCAAAACGATCGAATCAGGGTTAGATCGCCTCATTATCTCAATTGATGGTACTACACAAGAGACCTACCAGTCGTATCGTATAGGCGGCAAGCTCGATAAAGTATTGGAAGGTACCCGTAACCTGATACGTTGGAAAAAGCAGCTCAAGTCAAAGACACCCCATGTGGTTTTTCAGTTTTTGGTAGTAAAACCCAACCAACACCAAATAGCCGAAGTAAAACAACTTGCCAAAGAGATTGGGGTAGACAAAGTGGGACTCAAAACAGCGCAGATTTATGACTATGCTCAAGGTTCGCCCCTGATACCTACCATTGACAAATACTCACGCTATCAGCTACAAGGCGATGGCACCTATAAAATAAAAAATAAACTAATAAACCACTGCTGGAAAATGTGGCACTCTTGTGTAATTACCTGGGATGGACTGGTAGTGCCATGCTGTTTTGACAAAGATGCTCACTATAGGCTAGGTGATGTTCAGAAACAAAGTTTCAAAGAGTTGTGGCAAGGCAAAAAGTACCAGCAATTCAGGCAAACCCTCATCAAGTCACGCAGTCAAATAGAAATGTGTAAAAACTGTACTGAGGGCACTAAGGTCTGGGGATAAATAGTAACAACCAAACCATTAGTTACAAGTACACCTCATTAAATGTTTGTGGTTAACCAAATGGGTTGTTGTTGAGAGAATGCGTATGACCAAAGAGTAAACATAGAAAATTTTCAAGCCTCATTGCTGAAAATCACTCAAAACCAGTATTTTGTCGACGATTTGAGCTACTTAATCCAATACATTGATTTACTTAAGGGCTAAGTCACGTAAAATCAATCATCTAAATCTAAACAATTACAAAATACCCAAAATTTATGTCAGAATTTAAACAAGCTCTTCAAAACTTTTTCAACTCCATCTCTATTGGAGTGGGCGATTGGGGGTTAAAGCTTATTGGTGGATTTGCCGCCCTCATTATTGGGCTCTGGATTATTCGCATGGTACTCAAAGCGGTATCCCGCGTATTCGACGCCAGTAAAATTGATAAGACACTTCGTCCATTTTTGCTTACTCTGTTGGGTTTTTCCCTTAAAGCATTATTGTTTATCTCTATTGCAGGTATTGTAGGCATTCCTACTGCCTCGTTTGCTGCCTTGATAGCAGGTGTAGGTATAGCCATTGGTGCAGCATTTAATGGTTCATTAGGGCACTTGGCGTCTGGTGTCATGCTATTGATCTTTCGCCCCTTCAAAGTAGGCGATTTGGTAGAAACCAATGGAACCTTGGGCTTTGTCAAAGAAATATCTGTGTTTGTAACTGAACTGGAAACTTTTCAGAACAAAACCGAAATCATTCCAAATGGAGCCATTACTTCTGGAAAAATCACCAATTACTCTACCATTGGCAACCTACGAGTAGACATGTTATTTGCTATTCGTTATGGTGCCGATGTAGAGGCAGCCAAAAAGATAGTTATGGAGGTAATGCAAAAAGACCCCAATGTGTTGAACGAACCTGCCCCACGAGTAGGAGTAAATAATTTGGGAGAGAGTGCGGTAGAATTGGTAGCATTGCCTTTTTCTACGGTAGAGGGTTACTGGGATGTACACTGGGACACTCGCCAACGAATAGTAGAAGCCTTGGGCAAGGCTGGTTACGAAGCACCACTACCACAACGCATTGTAACAATGCAGCAAGGGTAAAACACTACATTTTGCGTAAAGCAACTATTGTATGATCAAACAAAAAAGGCTGATGCTTGAACTCAAGCACCAGCCTTTTTTGCTATCAAGCAATCGACGCTATTCTACCCGCTTACTTTGTGCTTCTTTCACCAATTTATACTTCACATTACGGGCATTTACCTGTTCGTAGTTGCCCTTGCCTTTGGCTACCAACTTTTCAAGAGTTTCAAATTTTTTGGTCATACTGCCAAAGCTAAACACAGATAGATTAATTCCCTTTGCTGCCCGTTTTTCTACCAGTTTATAAATGTATTTACTTATTGGAAACTCTCCATCGGTGGCAAGAATAATCCGATTGTTTCCCCCTTCCTTGAAGTTTTTACTCATCCATTTGTACGCCAACTTGAAACCTGCCTTTACATTGGTTTTTCCTCTTGATCTTAGCTTATCTATCACCGCATTGATTTGCTCTTGGTTGCTTGCCGAGGTAGGCTTCAGCACAATGGCAGCATCTCCGGCATAGATCACAATAGACACGTCGTCTTGAGGACGCATAATACTAATAAGGTATTTAAAAGACTCTTTTAACAAGGGGAGCTTTTCTTTGCTCGCCATAGACCCCGACACGTCTAACAATAACATCAGGTTATTGTGGGCAAAGCCTTTCATACTGGTCATGTTTACTCCCTGATAACTGGTATCTGTTTTTATGACAATTTTGGGTGGGGGCAGTTGTTTTATTTTATGTGAATCACAGTCACAAGGTTTCTTGGCGCTGGTAGTAGTACTTTTTCTAATGCGTTTACCCGGCAAACGTTTGCTTTGAGCCTCACGCACCATTTTGTAGGTAATGTTGCCTTGTGCTACTGCTTCAAGGTTGCCTTTGCCCAGCGATACCAGCTTTTTTAACTTTTTATAAGCCTTGAGCTGGTCGGCAAAACTAAACACCGACAAGGCGATGTTTTCTACACCCTTTTGTTCAATCATTTGATACAAACCCTGGCTGATACTAAACTCTCCATCAGACGCTAAAATAATACGGTTGTTATTGTTACTTTTATAGTTGTTTTGTATCCATTGGTACGCCAGCCTGAGTCCCGCTTCGCCATTGGTACGCCCACTAGACTTCAGTGTATCTATTGCTTGCATAATGTGGGCTTTGTATTTGGCAGAGGTAGGGCGTAGCATTAACTTAGCTTCTGAACCAAACACTACTACAGACACCTTGTCTTCAGGGCGCATAATATTTACAAGGTACTTCAGAGCGTTCTTGAGCATAGGCAACTCGTTTTTCATTGACCCCGACACATCTAATAACAACATAAGGTTGTTATGGGCAAACCCTTGCATACTGTTCATGTTTACCACCTCACTGGCATCTCCGCAGTCACAGGGAGTATAACCCACCTTTTCGAAAGATAAAACTTTAGGGTATAGCATTTTTTTAAGGGTAGGTTGTACTACAAACTTTATCGATTGATTAAATTTTTTAATCAGTGTATTGTACTTGTAGTAAAGCCCTTGAATAGTTTGTGCCGATACCCGGTATTTGCCTTGTGCTTGAGCTATAGACTCAGTGGCCTGTACAAAAGACTTAACACTACGCCAGTTACGCTTAAGCAGTCGATTTTTACGGGAATAATCTATTTTTACGTGGGCAAACTCACTGGTAAGTGGTGTAGCCATGTTTTGCTTGAGCAATGCCTGAGATTTTTTCTGCATAAAGTCTTTAGCTGCAAGCATGACTGGTTCGCCCAAGTTTAAGGCTTTACTTAGCATTTGTTGGGCGCGGCTTGGAGGCAAAGCATTTTTATTGGTTGGATAAGCATTCTTTATTTGTTGAATATTGGCTTGTAGCCCATTTCTTTGTTCATCAAATATGTCAAACAGGTATTGATAACGCTTGAGAATTTGTTTAGACTTGGCAAACTGGTCTGTTTGATATCCTCGTTTTTTTAAGTATTCGTTTAAATGATACCCTAAACCTACCATTTCTTCCAAAATATTTTGAATGTTTTGCATTTGGGCATTGAGCACCAACTGGTAAGCCTGGGGTAGCTTTTGACTGCCTTGCTGTACTTTGTAAAACAATGACTTGGGGTAGTAGTAATTACGGGTAAAGTAACTAGGGTAATAAATATATTTTTTTCGGGGACGTTTGGTACGAGGGTCTATAGGCAAGTTTTTATTGTCAGCCTGTTCTTTTTCTTGTCTTTCTATGCGTTTTATTGTCTTGTCATGCCGCACAATGGTACTTACCAAGCGGTTATTTCGGTTAATAGAGTGGTTGATACACTCTACGTAATTATTCAAAGCACTTAATACTTTTAAACTAATGGGTTGGTTATGTGACTGCAGCGATAACGGAGGTACTGGTTTTTTTTGAAAGGTATTGGTTTTAGGGGGCATATTGCCATTTTTGGCTGCAGGCAAGGCGTGAGTACTAAATCGGGGAGCTACCTGGCTATGGTACAAAAAATATAGCTGATTGCGACGACAGTTGTCTACATACTGCTTAAAGTAATTATATACTGAATAACGACTTGAGTAGTAGCTAATTCGGTAGCGAGAGTTTTTGTAAGTTATAGTGCTTTGGTCCCAAAGCTTTCGGCGACTTTCCAGTAAACTGTTGGCAGCTCGTAAAAAACTGGTATAAGACATAATAGCAAAACCACGTATAGGAGCTTCATTAATGGTAGGCAACGCTTTCAAGTGCTTTTCAAGTGCTTGTACACTCTCTTTCAGTAACGCTTCATTTACATTTGCCTGAGGTGAAATAGTTTCTAAACTAAAGGCTATTTTTTGTTGAAAACGATCTTCTGCTCTCAATAACTCCCGCATTTTTCGCTCTACCCTATGGTGAGGGTCTGAAGCTTTGTATGCCTGCTTACCCATACGCAGTACTTGGTTTTGCAAGCGTTGGCTTTGTGTCTGCAATTGCGCAAACAGTTTTTCATAGGCAGCGATTACTTCATCATTATGAGCAAACTTGTCTTTCTGATAAGACTTAGAAACATAGTATTGTTTGAGATCACTCTCAAGGGCAGCAAATTTATCAAAAATGCGATAAACAGCCTTGGCCTCAGCATTGAGCCCTGCAATACCTCCACGCAATGCCTTGTTGTATTTGTCCTTTAATAAGAAGGTAATCTTTTTGTCGCAAAAAGAGGGTCTAATATTATAGTATACACGCTGCATTCGTTTGTAACGCTGCACTTTTCGGTAATGAGACGATAAGCACCTGAGCATGGTTTTGGCTTCTTTTGACACTTGGTAATTAAATTGTAGGTAGCGATTCAATATTTTTTGTCGTTCGGAGCTCAATTGCCCAAAGGAGGGTAAAATAATACTAGAAGCCAGCACAAGGCTTAGAATAAATGCTTTCATAACTTTGGTGTTTTTAAAATAGGTTCTTAGTGTATTGGGTGCTGGTGAAAGATAGCAAAATTAATTGTGTTTAAACCAACTGTCTAACCTGTGGTTGGCTTGATGAAGCGTTTATAAAGATATTTAAAGAACAAATAGAGGCCAATTAGTAACCAAATCTTCTACGGCGAAACTTGGGGCGATGGTTTGATTTATTGATAATCACCTCAAAACGAAAGCCTGCAATGAGATAGAGGTCATTAAAACTTGCTTCCCCACGTTTATCGCGGCGTTCACCGTACCCTGCCAATACACTATAGGTATTTCCATCGCTGCCTGTAACGTCAATTGTTGGGTGAAAATTTGGAGCGCGGGTTTGTCCTGAAACAGCTGCTTGAGTTTCTAACCCACGCGTGGCCATAGTTCTTACCAAGTCTGTTTGCAAGTCACCCATATCAGGGTATAGTCCACTTACATCATCCAGGTGGTCAAAAAAGGTGTACCGCAGGGCGAGCTCAAACGATAGTGATGAAAAAGGAGTGATGTTCCAACGTGCCCCTATGCCGCCAATTGCGGCTGGCTGGATAAGTGAATAGGGCTTGGCATACCCTGGCTTACCCGACTGTTGTCCTTCGGTACCTAAAGGCTGCAAGTCTACCCAAGAGTTACTTTGTTCTACCGGAGTTTTGGCCTGAGGGCTATGATGAAACACCGCAGCACCAGCTAATATATAAGGAGTAAATATTCGGCGTTGATTGAACCTTCCTTTACTGGGGAAAATATCGTATACGCCTATTAAAGCAAACTCTAAAATGTTATTCCGAAAATGTAGATTTCTGGCATAACGAAACTTATGTCGAGGGTGATCAGGGTTTGCTGCTTTAAAATCATCTCCCCTTATTTGCCCATAGGTAAGGTCGGCACGCAAGTGAAAGTGGTCGCTAAACTTGCGTGAAAGACTAAGGGTAAGGCTAGGGCGGGTAAGGCTAAACTCAGTAGACACATAGTTGCTGGTAGGGTTGAGGTCGCCAAAATAATGCATTGACCCCAGTTGTACACCAGCCGTCATGTAGCTCTCTGTAAAGCGCTTAAATATACGTTGTGCGTTAAGTTGAGAGAAACTTACATATAATAAAATCAATGTACATCCTAAAATTTTTTTATAACACATATCTCCTGTTCCTTACTTTAACCTGATAGTTGACAATTGTCTTTAGCTGTGAATTTGAATACAAAACTACCCAAAGTGATGTAATATCTTTCAAAAAAACGTCCAAAATACTAAAGCACATATCTTTGACTTCAAAAACTTACGTGAAATTGATAGCGAACCCCAAAATTATGTAGAAAACAGTGATTTTTGAGCAAAATGCTGTTCACCGAAGGAATAATGAGCCTACCTAACAAAAGAAAACTGCGGTGCTTGCCGCAGTTTGTGAGTAAATGAATTGCTCAAAAAAACAGGAGTGATGTGTTATCTATTGTGAGTAAATAAAATGACATTATTATGTTGGTATTTTCCTATATATAGCCCAGTTTCAGGTTTACCGTAAGCACAGGTTTTTCTGAATGATTAACTACACCTTCTGCAATGCTACCCATAAAGAAGTGCCACAAACCTTTACGTTGGTTGGTGGGAATTACTATTACATCTGCATCTATTTCCTTAGACGCATTCAATACTCCTATCTCCTCATTTTTATCTGAGTAGGTGTGAAATGTGTAGTTTTTTAACCTTGATTTATACACAAACTCTTCTTTTCTTTTTTCAAGTTCTTTACTTGTAAGAAAATTATTGGGTGTATTTATATACAACAAGTGGATATGATTTCCCCAAAATACCTGTAATTGTTGCAAACGGTTAAGGGCAATAAACTGCTCTTCTTCAAGGTTAGTAGCAAATAGTACCGACTTCACCTCAAAGTTTTCTACCTTTTGAGGGATGGCAAGCACTGGACAAGTCATGTGACGCACTAGTTTTTCAGTGTTCGAGCCAGTCAGCACTTCTTCCAGACCTGAAGCGCCCGAAGTACCAGCCACAATCAATCGTACATCATTCTCTTTAGTGGCGTGGTGCTTGGCTTGTTGCAAAAAATTCCCGGTTTCCACCAATACATCTATCTCTATTCCTGCATATTGTGCACTACCAGCTATGTTTTCAAGCTCAGCCTTGGTAGCTTTTACCATTCGATTAAAGTGTTCTACCTGAGAGTAATCCACCCTAAAATCAGGGTGTATGCTGCCTTCTGCCATCAATGGTTCTATGACATGAAACAATACAATGCTTACATCATTTTTTTTGGCGCTTTGATTTGCCAAAGAAAAAGCTACTTCTAAAGCATTTTGCGATTGTTCGGAAAAATCGTAAGGTACAAGTATCTTCATTGGGTGATAGTTATAAAGAATGTTAATCAGCTATTAAATAACTATGCCAAAATACGTGATATATTCTGGATGATTCTATGATATTTATCAGGCAATATATTATTTTTTGTTCGATCGCTCCAAACATTGCTACATAACTCATCAACCCAACATAGCAATAAATCAGATTTGCACCATACAACACCCACCCAACATACAAAGCCCAATTCAAATCAATGAATTAGGCTTTGTGCAAAGTATTAAAAACTTTGGAGGATTTTTTAACTGTTACTCAGACCAATAATTTAATTGTACAAGTACTTGCTCTTTGTCTCCTGTAATTTCAACTGTTTTAGACGATGTTCCAGAGAAATAACCGTCTTGTGAATCGAAACGGTAAGTACCTGGTTCTAAAACAAAAGTGTCGCCACCATACTGCTGTCCGGGTAAAGGATCAGCGTAAATGTATTGACCTGTGGTTACATTATAAGCTACAGGCTCAAACTGGTAACCATAGTCATTGTATACAATGTTGCCATTATCATCTACTGCCTGAACTTTTACCTCTACTTCGTCAAACTCAACATTAGTGCTTGTTCGAAGGTTAGTTTCAGTTTTTTTCGCCGTGTTTACAGGCATCACTTCTTCTTGGCTGTTGCAGGCGCTCAATGCAGTTACAAATGCAAGAGCTAGTACATAAGATTTTTTCATTTTGGTTGTATTTTGATTATATTCCTGAGCTAATTTTCCTTCTTTATGAAGGATGCTCAAACTTATATAAAACCAATTATCTGTATGTGTTAAATTTTAACAAGGTTGATTTTGTTGTTTTAAATGCAATTGACAATCAGTCATTTATATTTTTATTTCACAATAACTTAATCACAATATCATTTTGATGTTGGCTCAATGTCCGTGTTTTTATTGGTTTGTTTACGAAAAACAACGTGCTTGCTTGAGTGTTTGGTTTTCCAGCAGAGCAGTAATTACCTAGAAGATGAGTTTGTCAAGTCAACCGAGAGTTTTTATTGTGGCAAAATCGTCTGTGATAACGGGGGAGTATGATAGAGGTATAAAGATTTGGAAATGGTACTAAAGTAAAAAACGAGACCCTAGCAGAATCTCGTTTTTCTTTCCTAACCACAAAGCTTATTAAATATCT
>NZ_CANLRP010000079.1 GCF_947493425.1 uncultured Microscilla sp.
TTTTCTGACGAACTTCAAAAATCGCGCATAGCCTTAGCTACGCAAGTTTTTTTAAGTAAAGTCAGTGGGCAAAAATCACCGAAATAATGGGTTAGGTATTTAGTATTTAAGGTACTAGTAATTCCAATGGTTGTCGTACCGATATACATCGGTATTCAAGCTCTCCGCTCATTGTTCCGCTGCGCTTAATGGTTAAATGGTTGCGCAAAGCGATGCAAAGATTAAAATCTAAAAACGGTTTTTTATCCCGTTCAAAGTATAACCAACTTGAAAGCTGGATTTGCTCCATAGCCGATTGGCTTTGTTGCGCTAGAAAATCGCTTAAAAACCTTGAATTGTTAATTCAATTGTCGCCTAAGGGCTTGTTTAAAACACAATATAAATAACTGTTGAAACAATGAGTAAAAAAGTAAGAGTTTTATCGCTTGATGGTGGAGGAACCAGAGGGGTGATTCCTGCGACCATATTGGTATATGTCGAGGAGCAATTAAAGAAAAAAAGTGGCAACTCTAATGCAAGGCTGGCAGATTACTTTGATTTTGTCGCAGGTACCAGCACTGGAGGCATGCTTGCTTGCTTTTATTTGGCACCTGGGTTTTCTGATGATCAAGGTAAAACACCTCCTGCTAAGTTTGAAGCAACCCAAGCACTCGATTTTTATGTACAAAGAGGCAATGACATTTTTAATAAATCGAGAAAAAACAATTGGTTTGGATTACGATCTTTGGTAAATGCAACAAAGTTTAACCCCATCATGCTTGACAATGTGTTGCTAGAGGTATTTGGCAATACCAGAATGACTGAGCTAATTCGACCTTGCCTGGTGACCACCTATAATATGAAAACCACCTCTCCTTTTTTCTTTAATAGCCAGGAAGGAGATGATAAACAACGAGACTTTTATGTAAGAGATGTAGCAAGATCTACTTCAGCTGCTCCTACCTATTTTCCTCCTGCCCAGATCAATAACTTAATTACTGGCGAAAAAATGTGTAACATAGATGGAGGACTGTTTGCTCACGATCCTACGATGATGGCTTATGTAGAATGCCGCAAAACAAAATTCCCCCAAAAGGAACACCCCACAGCCAAAGATATGCTTATTCTTTCATTGGGAACAGGCGCAAGTGATATCCAGCTAAAGCAACTGGACAAAAGCAATAGGTGGTGGTTAGGGAAATGGGCCACCTATTTGCCACAAATTGTGATAGATGGTGCTTTTGATACCATCACTACCCAAATGCGTTGGTTATTTGATACCCTTGAGGGTGGTCAAAAAAATTATCTAAGAGTGGACGTACTTAAAGGAGATTCAGGTGATTTTTCTCCTGACTTGGCAGACGCTTCTCCCGAAAATATCAACAAATTACAAGAAGTAGCACAAGCTACTTTGGAGTATCATCGCAAATCATTGGATGAGTTTATTGATCAGCTTATGGCTTAGGAACGATGCAAAAATAAAGTTCTATAGTTTAAGGAAATATTTTTTGGTCAGGCGAGGTCAAAAAACGCGGCATAGCCATAGCTATGGCAAGTTTTTTTAACGAAGCATGTCCAAAAAAGATGAGGTTAAGAATGTAAATTTATTTTGACACTGTTCCTTAGTAAAATGGAAAAAATAAAGTGATCCAAAAGAAGGCGGCATCTGTATGTTGAACGAGCGAAAATTTTGTTTTTTTTCGCTCGTTCAACATAGCATTACAAAGCATTTTCATAGTAAAATGGTCTTTATTCAAATGATTTACAATCGCTGCATAGTTTCAACTGCTCTTCCAACGCACCGACAAGCCCCTTGCCCAAAGAGTGCCCTAACCAACCAGCATACCACTCTTGTTTGAAGGCATGGCGTGGTCTCCACAAGGCTGTTTCATTGATATTTTTCTCCTGAGTCCGAAGACGAACATCAAAAGCAAGGGTTGCAATTATTGAATTATAGGATTGATTGGTCAAAGATAGTGATGCCTCCTGTTTGCGGTTTACAATGAGGCTGGTCGGAAAAGTTACTTTACGATTGAATTTCCTCTCTAAATCATGGCTGTACCCTATCAATTCTAGTGTTAAGCATTCCGAACGAGCATAGGTGGCTTGTTTGAGACTCAACTCTCTTGTAGACAACCTGGGGGCTTGATCATTGGCAGGAATGATTTTAAATTTTTTAGAAACCTTCCCTTGGCTTAATTTCACTTCCAAAACATCCAGTTCTTTAACAAACCAACCTCGCCTGAGCACCAAATCATTGAACGAAAACACAATAAAACAATCATTGGCCAAAAGCACTCCACTATTCAAACGCTTGCTCCCTAGCACTACAGCCCACCACAACTCAGTATAATAGTTGGTAAGAATCAAATCTAAAATCTTCACCATACAATCATTTTGTTTGCCACCTCTAAAATACTCTGCCAGGTTGCTAACACCAGAAGCCTCAGCGGTTTTTGGTACATCAAAACAAAGCCTCACTGATGCCTTTTGTAACAAGGGCAAAAAATTAGTTTTGACTACCTTTTCAAAACAACGTTCTAAAATATCTTTGTTTAAACACACACGATTTACCCACGCCATCATCTCTTGACATAGTTTTTCTAAACACAAGACCATCAGTGGGTCATCAAAAAATGTAGTGGGATGATTGAGGTAGGTTTGTTGATTACTTTTTTCTAAAAAAGTAAACTCAGGCGGTTTCTTTGTTCTCTTAATGGCTCCAAACTGTTTCCCAAAATCTTCGGCAAAGTCTTCAGCATATTTGCGAAATACTACTCCTGTATGTTGCATCACAGAATATTGTAAATGAAGCCCACCAAAAGCTTCATCTACCAGGTCGGTCCAATCAATGGTATTGGGCTGCATCCATTCGTAGTAATATTTCCAGCAGTCGCCAAACTCCCACGCAACTCCTGGCACTTTAAGCCCCATGTCTTGTTGTTGTTGCATTACTTGAGTGATATCCTCTGTGGTTGCACCTAACAAATAGAGTTTGATACAGTGATGAAACATCTCCCAACCTGCATTGCTCCATTGTCCTTCTGCTAAAGCAGTATTTTTGGCAGCAATCCATTTTTTATCCACCAAGTGTGCAGTATATAATAGGCGAGCTTCTTTAAAATTAGGCAAGCAAGCCAATGCTTTCCCTATTTCTGGGCAAGTTTGTGGCAATACATGTGCATACCAGGCAAATGCCTTGGCTCGAAACTCAGCACTGCAGGAATTTACGCAAGCATTTATCTTATCAATGTCCATGCCTAGTGGTGCCACCTCATGGTAAATTGCTTGACAAAGTAATGATGCTGACCATTTTTGCCACCAATAAGTGTCTACACCTGGAATACCTGCCGCTACCATCACTCCTTCCTTTCTTTTGGGCAAGGCTGCCGAGAAAAAAACCTGCTGGTAAGAATGTCTGCAATACAAAAAACCATCAGGTAACCCTGGCAAAACTATCTTCAGTTCTTCCAGCAAGACTTGCCTTGCTGCTTTACCTGCCAGGTTATTTGCCTTGTCTGGTAGCGCATTAATCAACCTATACAACGTCGTATATTTCATAATTTAAGAGCCTCAAATCATTTGAAAGCACAAAACATCAGGCATTTGCCCTCTCAATCCAGCAAACTTGTGATTCCAAATGCATTACAAGTAACAACAAGTCTTTGGATGGCGATATATATTGGTGCTATAAGCACACCTAAACGCCTCATAATAAGGGTGGTTATGCTTAATAATCAGTGATTATGGCTAAGGTATATATCAATTTAATCAACGTTTGTCGGTTTAGATAAAAGTATAGAGGACGAATAATAGACTACAACAAAGGAGTTGCTTCATAGGACGCTTCACCCACCAGGTGTCTACTTTTTGTCAGGCATGATTTAAATCTTTATACCCCAAAGCAGGTACATGAATCAACAGGCGATCAAGGGAACGCCTACCAAACGCAAAAGGTAAAGGTGATGCTATTTTTGTACTGCGAAGGTTTTTAACTAACAAATTCATAGCTCACTGAAAATAAGTGCACTATAAATTTGTTAGTCGTGACTTGTCGCTTATTACTCTCCTTTTCATAGGGGGAAGAACTGTATCTAAGGCTGATCCAAGGTTGTACACTAAGCAATTGACCACCCATGATAAAATATTTTTTTTGGGCAATAATGCTATCTGTTTTGAGTACCCATAGCATTGCTCAACCCACTCATCAGCCTCCTGTGGTTTACCTCCCATCAGGTATTGGTCAGCTGGCCCTCACTAAAGGTCAGATTTATTGGCTTGAGGATAAAAACAACCAACTCAGTTTTAGCGATGTGCTGCTACCCAAACAGCAAAACCAATTCAAGCCTCCACCTACCCTCAACTTCGGGTATTCGTCTAGTACCCACTGGCTCAAAGTATGCATTGGTAGCTCCACCAGTCGTCCCCAAAAATTGATTTTGGAAGTCACCAGCTTTATTCGGGAGGTCACTTTTTTTTATACCAATAAAAAGCCATCCCAACCATACTGGAAAGCAAAAAAAATGGGCTTGTTTAACAGCAGTTTCTACCAAAGAAAGGTTTATTACCCTTACCCTGTGCTCACTCTTGTTGCTGACCAAAAACACACCTGCTTGTACATTCGTCTCAGATCTACATCGGTCCAGTTTCCAGTCAAAATTTATACGGCTCATTCTTTTCAAAACCACGCTGTGATACAAGGCATGGTCAACGCCTTTATTTATGGCATACTGGCAGTAATGATTGTCTACAACCTGTTTCTGTTTTTTGTGCTGGGCGAATTGGTGCTCTTGCTATATGTGATGCTGGAACTGTTTAGCATGTTGTTGCTATTGATTGCCAGCGGGCATTACTTGTATATACTGCCCTATGCCACCTACTGGAAGCTTTACAATGACTCCCTGTTTGCTTTGGTGCTGGTATTGAGTTTTCTCTTTATCATTTTATTTTTAGAAACACACCGTCACTCCAGGTGGGTTCATACAACAGCGTTATTTATGACCATCACCTGCTCAGTGTTATTTATAATAAGCCTACAATATACTATATTTAACATTGTATTTCCTGTGGCACTCATTAGTACTTTTTTGGGCATATTGCTGCCAAGCTACTTGTACCTAAAGGGGGTGGTGGTAGCCCGGTATTACCTCGTTGCCTGGACATTTTCTATAGCAGGTACCCTGGTAAACATATTGTATGTCACAGGCGTTACTTCCCCCAACTTATTGGTGCACCTTGCTCCACAAGCAGGAGTAGCACTGGAAGCCGTATTTTTTTCTTTCGCTATTGGAGATAAAATACACCTGATCAAACGTGAACGCTACCTTGCTCAAAAACAATTGTTGAAAAAAACGAAAGAAAATGAATTGCTTATTGCCACCCAAAACGAAGCATTGGAAAAAAAAGTAACCGAACGCACCAAAGCACTCAAAGAATCGAATGAAGAAATTATAACCCAAAATGAGGCGCTTTTGCAAGCAAAAGAAGAGCTAGAGACACAGCAAGAAATAATTGAGCAACAAAACCAAGACCTGCGTATTAGCAAAAGACACATAGACCAAAGTATTCGGGCTGCGCGCAACATACAACAAGCCATTTTGCCCTCTGAAAAAAAAATGAAGGATGGCCTTGGCAACCACTTTGTGCTGTACCTTCCCAAAGATGTAGTCAGTGGTGATTTTTATTGGATAGAGACCATCAATGATCAAGTTTTTATGGCAGTGGCAGACTGTACAGGGCATGGGGTGCCTGGGGCATTTATGAGCATGATTAGCAATACCTTGCTTGATCACATCATCAAAGTACGGCAAATTTACAATCCGGCGCGCATTCTGGAGCTTTTGCATCAGGCAATAGAACACGCCCTGGATCAGAAAACATCCAATGACCGGAATGGCATGGACATTGCCTTGTGCGTGATCGGAAAAAAGAGCAAAAAAATTATTTTTGCTGGTGCCAAACGCCCCCTTTACTATGTTGATAAGCAAAATCCAGGGCAGTTACAAGTGCTAAGGGGAACACCCAAATCCATTGGGGGTATCCAACGCAGTGACATTTCTTTTGCCAATCAATACCTTGACCCGGGCGCTGGCGGAACCATTTACCTTTGTAGTGATGGCTACATAGACCAAAACAATTCAAACCGCAAAAAGATAGGCTCGCTTCGCTTTCAGCAACTCTTGTTGGATGCCCAAACACGAAGCTTGCCTGCACAAGAGCGTTTATTGCAACAAAAGTTGGAAGAACATATGCAGGATGAGGCACAACGAGACGATATTTTGGTGGTAGGCATACAAATCTAACCAAGAGCATTGCCTATGAGCAGATGGCTAACCAAGCATACACTTATTTAGAATTTTGATGGTTACAAAACCACGCATTCGCTATGTAAATCACTAAAGCACCTGATGTCTCACCTATGTACACCTTGAGTCTTGGCTCAACTGATGTTCCCATAAATCTACTTTTTATATTTGTCTAAATGGTACAAAACATTGGCTTGGCAAATGGCTTCTTTTGCACTTGAGGGGTTCTGTCAAGCCAAATGTTATTTGAGCTATATCAAAATAATTTTCGCCTATTTCTGCAAGGTCTCATCCCCTGCTACCCTTCTCCTTGGTTTCATTATAAACCAATAAATTGGCATACCCAACCAATGCTTTTGTGTAAGTATTTACCAACCCAACCACCATATAGTTAATGTGGGGTTGCCCAGCCAGAATTGAGCATCAAAGTGTTGCTTAGGAATGGTGAGAAATTAAATTACCATTCTTGAGGTAGAGGTTTTGTTTTGAGACGAGGCTATTTTTTGCGCCCATAGCAGCGCTACGGGCAATAAAAATAACGAAGTATCAAGGCGAAAAATCACCCCTCAGAGTGTAAATTTATTTTTGAACAATTCCTTAGGAATGGTACCAAAATAAATTTACATTCTTAATCTCATCTTTTGAGGCTATACTTTGTTAAAAAATAGCCGAATAGCGCTGCTATTAGCCAACCATCCCTCAAGCTCGCTCAATATCCACTGGATATTGCCGTGCCGCGTCTAGCAACAAAATATTTTAGCGTTACTATAGAAATTTATTTTTACACCATTCCTTAGTAAAATGGAAAAAATAAAGTAATCCAAAAGAAGGCAGTATCTGTTTGTTGGACGATGAAAAAAACCGAGGCTACAGTTTACTGTGCCGAGCTCTGCGTCAGCTAATCTTTGCGTAGCCTTAGCTACGGAACTATTTTTTGAAGAAGTACAACGGTCAGAGACGAAATTCAGTGGATTAGGTTATTTTTGTAGTTTTACTTAGAACAATACTCCGCAGTGATTTTAGCCAAAGTTGACTACTGATTAACTTCGTTGAGCTCACCGTAGCAGAGCTACAGGCTCGGTTATCAGTAGGTTATGATTTTAAAAACTATTTAATTGTACGGCGTAGACCTAAAACTGAAACCCTTTTAAAAATAAAGTAGGTAAACAACTTTAGTATAAACTACTGATTAACTTCGTTGAGCTCGCCGTAGCAGAGCTACAGGCTCGGTTTACAGGGCTTAATAAGGTAAACATTTACTCGAATCAGCTACGGACTATGGACTAAATACTATGGACTATTGTTAGAAGGATTTAAAACTAAATAATGTGCGGCATCATTAAACTGTGTGTGTGTTGTTGAAAAATACTGATTATCAATGGGTGATATTTTTAATATGCCCCATAAACGAGGTGATGTGTTGTTGCTGGGATTGAGGCCTAATTCATTAATTTTGCTTGCCTTATGTAGCTATTTTTTAGTGTGATCTTTGCCTTGGTGATTATAAAAAATAAATTCCCCTCCAGCGTCTCCTACTCCCTGAAGGGGCCTCCCTACAGGCACTTGTTTGGTATTGTTAGCCACAGCTATTTTTACCGCTTGAATAAGTTGCGACACAGGAAATTTGTCTTGTACACTTCCTCTCAGGTAGTTTAATAAATGCGTGGCAAAAGGACTGTTTTCACCTTTTTTACCATCCGAAACAAACTCCAGACTCCCTGAGGCAAACCCCCAACGCGATTTAAGAGATTCTACTTTTTCTTCATACCCCCGACGCCCTTTTACAAACAATGAACCGGAAAAACAGGCATCTACAATCAAAAAAACATGTTTAAACTTGAGTCTTTTGATGTATTTGGTGATGTCGGCATTGCGAATATAAGAGCTTTGATAGCTGGTGCGTCCATCTACTGGTACCCAAAAACCTTCATCATATTTTTTGTCATAATGCCCATGCCCCGAATAGTAAATAATCAAGTTGTCGCGGTTGTTGCCCAGTTCACTCAATTGGTCAAAGGCTTTTTCAATTTTAATGGCGGTCACTTCTTCATTCATCAGTTCAAACACGTTCTCTTCTTGGAAGCCATACTTTTGCAGCAATACCTTCTTTACATCTTGGGCATCTTTTACTGGGTTATTAAGCGGGCGCCAATACTTATACTTGTCGCAAGCCATCAATAAAAGGTAGTTTTTTGCCTGAGCATCAAAAGCAAAGTCTGTGGCGTTGATTTCATCTTTTCGCAAATAGCTCAAGTCAAGCGTCACCCTGGGAGTCAACACTTCAATGGTTTTTGGCTTTCTTTTTTTCTGGGCACTCACCTTCCCTTCTGGGGCAAGCATTGCCCCAAAAAAACACATCAGTAAAACAGTTTTTTTTATCATAGTCCTTTTTTATTAGTCAAAATAGTTCACAGCATTTACCTGATTTCTGGGTTGCCCTGTTTAACTCCGTTGAGCTATCACAGCAAGCTGCCCCGATGAAATGAATCGGGATTTAGAAATAGATTCGGTTCACAGGTAATTACACTTTTATATCACGCTGATTTTGAGCAATTTATAAAAGCAGTAGTTAACAAGTCCGTCAGCCTTGGGTAAAACTTCTTTTGTTTTCTGCTTTATACTTTCCTGGTTTATAGCTGCTTATATCCTGTTGGTAAAACTTGCTTGGTCTCGGCCCTTCTTGTCTTTGCTCTTGTTTTGGGCTATGCCTTTGCTCTTTACGCCTTCTGCGCCAGCCAAGCGTCCAATACAATAGCCTGATGTATACTCCTATGATTAAGATGTTGATATGCACCTGAAAAAATGCATAAGCAAGCACCGTGAGTAACATCAGAAACAAAGCAATGCTGATGTATTCGATGATAAGTTTGCCAGCGAGGGTTTGGCTAAACCTATGCCAGGCATTGCTGGTTTTGAAAGGCAGGCCATAAAAGGTAAGGTAAGACAATACAAAGTAGCCCAGCCAAACCAACAGCACCAAAAACGGCGAAATAATTGATTGCCCTTTGACCAACCCCAGGTAGGTATTCAGTAAAATAAGGGTTCCGGCGGTTTGTCCCACTACAGTACGGTGCACATCGGCGCGGGTAAAGTCGCCAATCAGGATAATAGGGCGGTGTTTTTTCATATACTCAAAAATGCTTGTATCAAACTCATAAAGATCTATCAGTTCTCCCATGGTGTGCAAGGTATAACACCCTCCATAAAAACTAGTATCTTTGAGTTGGTGCTGCCTCACCCTAAAATCAATAATCATTTTATTAAAAGACGGGCTGCCGTTCACTGTATAGCCCAAGGCATGAGAGGTCATTTTGCCTTGATGAATGTCTTCATACATGACCAAAGGCAGACTCTTGTTTTTACCCTGATACAGCCTGAACTTTAGAAAAAGACTCCCTTGCCTGGCACGGTATTCTACGGCGGCTTTTTTTCCCGGAAAAAGTCCTTGGCTTAACTCCCCTTTACCATTGGTACCTGCTGCACAAACCACTCTGGGCAAATTGGCAAAAGCCGCCCTCAGTAAGGAGTCCTTCAAGGGTCCGTTTTCACTTTCGTCTGCCTGATCAAACACAATATCACAAACAATGTATTTATAGTAGTCAGGGTGCTGTTTAAAAAACTCAAGCACACGGGCAAGCGCTGCTCGATTGGTAATCAAGTTTGTACCATTGCCATCAGGTCGTGGAATCAAATCCAGGTCATGGGCCACGTTGATAAACATGAGCTCATGTCGCTTGGGACGGTCGTGGTCTATATTAAACAGCAAACGCTTGGCAATGGTAGACGCCCGAATGAGTATTCTTTCGTCTTCTGAGGTAGGACCAAAGTTGAGCCATCCCCAGGTAAACAATACCATGGCAGCGGCGTGCAACAAACTCCATAGAATGCCTTGCATTTTTTTTCTCTTCGCCATTGTTACTTTCCGTAAAAGACTGTTGAGTAAACCACCATATTATTCCAGGTTTAAATCAAGTTGAACAAAATATATTGCCTTAAAAGCATTGCTAAAACTTTCGGTTTCGCCTATAAAAAAAAGTGTCAATCCATTGAGTAATAGTTGCCAACCTTGCTCGGCTTGGTTTCCCCCAAAAATACCGAGCGCCTCTAATGAGATAGCCTCATTGGTTTGACCATATTTACATACCAACACATCGGCATTGCTCAATGGATTGGTATGGGTGCCCAAGGCAAATACATTTTGACCCGACTCTACCACATCTACAAAAATTTCCTCAGAAGCTTGTTTGCTATAAGTCATTGGATTGTTTAGCCAAACTGTAGCCAAACTACTAACATTTACTCTGGCAATCATTGCCCGGCGGCTGCTGTCAATGGTTTGGCTGCCTGCCACCACCAAGTCTCCATCGGCGAGTTGTATAACTTTAGAAATCGCCCCACCAAAACCCAAATCTTGCAGCTTCTCTTGGGTCAATGTGCTGTCAAGTTGCAACACAAAAGGAGTTGAACTACCCAGGTTGGTTCCTCCAATAATCATTTTAGCATTTTGCCCCCATAACATAGACTCTGGTACATGGGTTTCGCCAAATGTTTTGCTTTTGATGAGCACCCCAGCCGATGAATATTCATTGAGTTGAACCTGGGCTTGGTTGATAGACGCCAACACCAACACGCTTCCGTTACTTCCCTCCATACAGTCTTTGTAAATTTCGTGGTCTACTGTTGCCAATTTATTGCGCCAAGACTCTTTGCCGCCAGCATCTAGCTTTACAATAAAAGCATCGCTGGCACCCACCAGGTCAAAATAATGCCCCACCACTACAATACTTCCATCTGACAACTCTTTGACTGCCTCGACAAAAAGTTGTCCTCTGGTAAGATTGTTCAAATCTGTTTCCCAAAGACGCGTGGTACCATCAAGCGTCTTGATCACCTGTAGATTGCCCAGGTTTTGTCGCCCCGCCAGCACAAAATGGCCATCGGCCAACTGGGTCATTCTAAAGCCCTGTTTATCGCCCGAAACTCCTTCTATCAAAACCGTATTTTGGGCTTGCTTCGAGGCAGGCAACACTACCACCTCTTTGACCATTGAGTCACTGGTTACATTGTCTCGTTTGGTGCCCACCATAGTAATAGCATAGCGTCCGGTATCGGCAAACACATGCTGAGGGTTAGTTTGGGTGCTTTGGGTACCATCTTTAAAATCCCATAGAAACGATACTGCCACTTGAGACCCATTCGTAAAGTTTACCGTATCGCCTGCCTGTACGATAGTACGTGAGGGGATAAAATCGGCGTTGAGGGGTACATAGACTTGTTCCTGAAAAAGGCAACTGGTAAACAAGCCCAACAAGCTTCCATAAAACAAGGTTAACCCATTTATTTTGAAGCATTTATTTTGATACACCATCGCCAACACACTTAAAATTTCCACAAAATATTTAATTGAAACCTGCCCGAAAACTGAGCAATAGAAGGTCGTATCTCAGTAGGCATGAGCCAAGCAGTTTTTTTAACTTCTTCCTCTGGTTTTGGAAAATATTTTTTCAGGTTCTTTCGTCCCTTGAGGTATACCCCCAACACATCGCCCAACCACACAATGGCCGAGGCGCCCAACAACACCTGTGATAAAATATTGTGAGACTGGGCTGTCTGAAATAAGCGCTGGTGAGCAACCTCGCTGTTGGGGTCACCCATATCATAGCGTTCATATAGCCTATCTGCACTTATGCGAAAAACAATACCAGCTCCCAATAAAGTAAATACAGCAGTCGGAATCCATTCGTAGTGGTAGCCATTCCTCACTTTATAATCTCCCCAACCAGGCAACAACAATGATTTGAACGCGTTTCTTGGGCCACCTTTGACTTGTTTGGGTATTTCGGTAGACTCTATTTTAAAAATCACGTTTTTTCCACTGAAGTAAGGGTTGTCTTTGATAAAAGACCAGACAACACTTTTATTGTTTCCTACACTGATGCTGTCGCCTATGTCGCCGCTTACCGCTTGCAAAGGTCCTTTAAACGAGCGGGCATTGTTGCTTGAATAATACAAGCGAGTCACATAATAGCGGTTGGCAGGCCCCTGCAAGTCAAAGTTAAGCGTAATGGTATTTTTGGCAGTGTCCAACGTTATTTTGTGGTACTTCAGCACCGCCTTTTTTGAAAAAAACAATTGGGCATTTGCCTGAACAAAAAAGGCAGTGCAAAACATGATCATCGAGCATCTCAAATGCTTTTGGTAGTTGTTCATTGTGCTTGTTTTAATCTTTGGCTTATTCAACCTGGGGCAGGTTCTCACGTCTTTTGAGGGAGGAAATAGCAAATAAAGTACGCAATTTTTTGGTAGAGATTTTTCGTGGAAACGAGGCATTTTTTGACAGCATAGCTAAGGCTATGGTGTCAAAAAAATAACAAAGTGTCCACAGAAAAGATCACCTGAAAACGCGTATCTTATTTACTCCCTTACTTCAAACACCCCACTTTTTTTACCCCTCTGTATTTCCCTATATTTACCTCAAGTATATATATGCCAGCAGCATGCCCACCCAACGGTATACTTTCCTGTAATGTCTTTTGTCTTTTAACGCCTTTTTTTGTGGCCACTACATGCCCCAAAGAGTTGCGGAGATACACTACATATTCTCCTTGTAGGTGGGTGTCTACCGCAAGACTGACTACATCGAGTGAAGAGGCATAAGAGACTTTCATGTCATTGGAAATACCCCTATTTCTCAGACCATTGATATTGTTTAGTTCAATTTGCCTGGAGGTAGCTGTACAACCATCTCTTTCTATCACCACGTGATAACTGCCACTACTCACAGGCAACAAATAAGACAAACGCTCATTGCCGGGTATCTCTTGATTATTATGGTGCCACACATACCGGGTAGCATTCGTGACAGAAGCCACCAAAGTATCGTTTTGGATGGCTATGTTTACACTATCTAGCGGTTCTTGTTTGATGACTATAATTTCGTTGGTTTGCTGGGTACAGCCATAAGCAGTGACCAAACAGGTGTAGGTGCCTTCTTTGTCGGCAAGGTGAGAAGGTAAGGTGGCATCGGATACGGCAATGCCGTTGCGTTGCCATTGGTAAGTGGGCGAATCGAGCCCTTCTGTGGCTACCAGCAACCTGGCATCTTGGTCATCACACACCCGTTGAGGATGCCCCTCATCAAGGGCAATGAATATAGGCAAATTGCATTCGGCACGGGCAGAACTAATGCCCGAATAATCAGAGAACCCGCCGGCATTGGCGGCTCTTATACGATAATAGTACACCACCCCTTCTACAACAGTGATATCCTGATAGTTTTCTATAGCAGCATCCAGCACAGCAATTGGCTGGAAATTAAATAGGTTTCCTTCGGAACGTTCAATGCTAAAATAATTGACCAACCCGTTGTCATAACTCCAGTCAAGCAAAATGCGGTTGATAGAAAGAGGGCTTGCCGAAAATTTAAGCGGCTTGCCAGGAGGTGCCACACTGGGATCGATAGGAGTTGTTACAGACACCTCCTGAGGCAAAAGTGATTGCCCATTGACATTGTAAGCAAATACCCGGTAAGTATAAGTAACATTGCCTATGACCTGTAAATCGTTATAGGTTTCTATCCCTGAATTGTTCAGTACATCTTCAGCCTCAAAGTTATCACCAGAAAGTACACTTTTTCTTTCTATGGCAAACCCTGTTTCATTACTGGAAACATCTTTCCAGTGGAGTTGTACTTGGGTAGCAGATACTGCAGTTGCTTTTAAACTATCGGGCGAGGTAGGAAGGTTATTGGTAGTAGCAGAAGCCTCTCCACTCAGGGCCATGCCTGTAGTATTTACCGCTCTAATACGAAAGAAATAAGTCGTATTCTCGGTCAAGCCATTTTTTGTGTAGTTTTCTATGCTGCTTGCCACAGTATCTACTGGGTAAAAACTTAAATTATTCCCTATCGACATTTCCACTATGTAGTCGGAAGAAGTCAAGACATTGGATTCGTCGCTCCAAGTAAGCAATACAGTAGTAGAGCTAATGGGCTGGGCACTAAAACTTGTGGAAATTAATGGGCTTTCTTTGATATAAAATACCTGTTCCTGGGCAAACAGGGACCCTGCCAAACTATGGTCTAATGCCTGCACGCTCCAGTAATAAACACCAGGTGGCAAATTTCGAATAGTTTTTTGCACCCCTTGAAAACCTCGTTGTACCACCCTTCTTTTGCCTGTTTGCAGATCGGCCATAGCGGGCAACACATCATCTTTGCCAGGGCTTGTGCCAATGCGCAGATTATAAGTGAGTGCAATTGATGGTGTAGTAGCATCAGAGGCTACGTTCCAATGCAATGTCACACTGTCTTGCTGAACTTCTGCCTTAAGCCCAGCAGGAGGGGCAGGAAGCACATTAGAAACCAACGCCTCATTACGATGAATGTGGGTCTTATAATCCTTATAACCATAAGAGGGAAGGCCTTCATAACCTGCCACCATAAAATCTAAGTCACCATCGCCATCATAGTCTCCTACTACCAATGTTTCTGATGGAGATTTAAACTCACTAAGATGATACTGAGTATTGCCTCCATAAATAAAATCATCCCACTTTAAAAATGTAAATTCCCCAAGGTTGGCTAGTCTGGAAAACTGCCCTCCATTATTTTCATACAGTCGGATATTGCCCTTGTAGCGATATGCTTTAGTAGTACCTGTTTGACTGTTATCTTCGCGGTATTCATCACTATATTCCATATAGTCACCATACACTATTACATCCAAGTCGCCATCGTTGTCATGGTCTATCCATACTGCTTTTCCTGGACGAAATGTGGCAGAGACAGCTCCAAAAGTTCGTAAACTACTATTAGAAACTGGTTGATTTTGAAATATTTTTACGGCATCACCCGAAGCCAATATATCCAAAAACCCATCGTTGTCATAGTCTCCCCAACTCACTTGGCTTCCTGAACTAGAAAAATTATGCTCAGAAAAACTTCCTTGCCCCTGATTGGTATAGATATGTACCAACGGATCACTGGCTCCCTGTCTGAGGCCTGCCACCAACAAGTCCAAGTCTCCATCATTATCATAATCACCCCAGTCTATGCTCCCCTTCGAAACACCAGCCACACCCTTGTTGCCCTCATACACAAAGTTCCCACCTCCATCGTTTCTATAAAAATCAATCGCTGTGGTGCCATTGTCTATTCCAGTAACTACCAAATCTAAGTCACCATCATTGTCATAATCGCCCCAAGCCGCAGCACTATGCGACCGGTTTTTTAAAGAAGAAATGGTTACTTGCTCAAAAGAGCCATTGCCTTTGTTGGCAAACACCCCTGTATATGCGCCAAAACTACCCGATGAAGAAGCAAAACCACCCGCCAACGCCAAGTCCAAAAAACCATCGTTATTGAAGTCGCCCCAAGCCACAGCTCCTTCCAGCAACGCTGGCACATTGTTAAGGTTGATTTCTGACAAACTTTGTCCATTTTGATTTTTATAAATCAAGGTTTTTACAATCGGAAAAAACATGTCGTTTTTATATTGCCCATGTCCCATGGTAAGCATATCCAGGTAGCCATCATTGTTATAATCGCCCCAGCTCATGGCGTCTCCATTGGAACGTATCGTGGGACTCATTGTTTTTGCCCAACTAAAAGCAGGGCTTTTGTGGCTTTTGACTGCTATTGTTGGTGTAAACGCAGAGTTTCCCCGGTCGTTGAAGGCTTGTAGCTTGTAATAATAGATAGTGCCTGGCACTATAGCAGCATTGTCTTCACTGTAGTGACTATCAATTCTATGAGGAAAATCAAAGTGCACAGTATCTACTATTTCGAAACCAGCGTTTGCCGACAAAGAACGAAATACAACAAATCCCTTACAATTTGTTGGTGAAACAGGCGACCAACTTAAGCTTATTTGGCCGGTATTACTACTGTCGACTTTTGCCATAAGGTGGGTGGGAGGAGTGGGCAAGTCGACCCACTCAAAACTATCGGGCGAAGCAAAAAAGGACGCCTTGCCGTTGGGATCTATGGCTTGTACGCTCCAATAGTAGGTAGTGCCAACATTGAGCACCCGAAAAGTAAAATGGTTTCTACTGCCCATATTGCCTGCCCTGGTTACCAGCCTTCTACCATAAGTAGGCAATGCAGGATCAATGATTGACTCAGCGGTCAACAGATTTTGTTCAAAAAGAGAAGTACCAATGTAAATATTGTAGGTAAGTCCGTTTTGCTTGGTTTCGGGGTCTTCTGAACGATCCCAGCTTAAGGTTACCTGGTCTCCTTCTACAACAGTGCTCAGGTTGGTGGGCACCAAAGGTGGGTGTTGATTCACGTTTTGCACCAAGCTACGGTAGAGTCTACCATCGTAATTGAAAATATCTAGTCGGCCATCACCGTCATAGTCCAACCACTTTTGCTGGTATATATTTACATTATCGTTAGGGTCTACCACGTTCAGGTCTACCCTGGTAAACCCTTGGTTGTTATCGTTGCGAAATATGGTGTGTCTTCCCAGCAAATCTATGTCCCCGTCGTTGTCATAATCGCCCGAAGAATAAATCGCGTTGAACGTCCCACTTGCTATAGCATAACCTTGTTCAAAGTTTCCATTGCCTCTATTCAACCATATTTTGGCCTCTATATGCCCAGCTACCAATACATCCAGGTAGCCGTCACCGTTATAGTCGCTGGTATGCAGGTAGGCTGGCGTACCCACCTGAAAGACCAGCCCAGTTTCGGTGAAGTTTCCCTGACCATCGCCTTGGAGAATGGTGGTGACAGCTTCTGGAGCACTGGGCGACCCCACGTTGATTGTGCTTAAAATATCCAGGTAGCCATCCTGATTGTAATCATACCACTTGATGTTGGGAGTACCAGGAAATCCACCAGGGTAGACATAGTCCTTTTGATTGTCCAGTATCGTTTTAGGAGCAAAAACAAAATTGCCCTTATTCTCCAGGAGCACCACTCCCACACTGCTGTTTTTGCTTGATTTATACAATACATCCAAGTCTCCGTCATTGTCATAGTCTCCTACGTCATAATGAGGGGTACAAACACAGGGGATAAATTGGTTGGGCATGACATTTTTGAGCTCAAAGCTGTCGTTAGAAGGATTATAAGCGTACAGTAATCCATACCCCCCCACATCCGCCCATATATCAAGCACACCATCACTGTTGGCATCAAAAGAATAGAATTGGGTACTCAAAAAAGAAATAGAATCGGGCACTTGCAAAGGAATGCTGGTAAATGTTCCGTTGTTGGTGTTGTTGCGTTGAATCAACAACCTGGGAGTATCAGAACCTACGTAGTCCAGGTCTCCATCACCGTCATAATCGCCCCACCCTAGAACATTATTATGCTCCATGGCATGCACAAATACATACTGCGCGCTCGAGTGAAGACTATAAAACAAGCCAACCAACAGCATACAACTAAACAAAAAAATGGTGCGAAGTTTATTCATCATAGTCAAAAATCAAGTTTCCCCTTATGGTGCTTTGCCTGAAGTGTACGTACAAAAATAACCTTGCATATAATACCTCAAGAAGACAAAAAGTGGACTTGGTAGTAGGATGTTCAGGTACGCTGGAGCACGCTCACCCGAAAATCAGGGAAATCACATGTATGGTCATAGATGGCCTGTAGTTCATAATCATCTTCGGCATCGTCTACCCACCAATTGATGTAAACATCCAACCCTTGATTGCTAAAAAGCTCAAAGAGGTGGTACAAACACTTTTGAGAACAGGTGTTGAGGTAATACAAGTCCAGATTGAGGCTTAGTTTTTTAGAACAGCTTGCCTCTAGCGAAGGTTGGATCAAATCAATCAGATGGGCATAAAAATTCTGGGGGTTTTCCATTACAGATTCTCCCTTGATGTCTAGTTGGTGGTTGGTGTGGTCCCAACAAACGGCTGGGCTAAAATCACCTTGAGGAATAAATACATGCATGGCTATCAATTATATTTTACTACCCTTCAGAGCATTGCTGTAATGGCACATAAAACTACCCAGAAATAGTGCTGTTGGTAACCCTTTGGTACAGACAAGAAATGGACAGATAGGGGGAATTTGTTGGCGATTGGACACACAAAAAGACACCCCTTGAGTAACACTCAAAGGGTGTAGGTATATCAGGAATATTACTTACCTGTATTTTATAGTCCTATGATTTTGTCCAACTTATGCAAGCAACTATTGTATGTTTTTATTTGTAAAGATGCCTTATGACAGACAAAGTTTTGAAACACTGTTTTTTAGGTCATTTTGGGCTCGATGCAGGATCGCTTTTTAATAAAATCCTACTCATTCATTGAGTGTTGACAAGTTGTGTGTGGCAAACTTTATCTTCTTTTTGAGCTTCGGAGAATTTGGTGCTTTGAGTTTCGATAAACTGGGTGCTGGTTGAAGTTTATTATTCTCTGAACTAAAACGTGATGAGAAAGTCGTGGAGCCCTTGAGCTTCGGATGCTTTTGAATGAAAGAATGATTACCCAGACTACCCCCTTTAGAAGATGGATAGGTGAAAGGTTGATAACTCAGACTTTTCTTTGGGCTGCTGTTAAACCTCATAGGATGATTACCCAGACTACCCCCTTTAAAAGATGGAGAGGAAGGCAAAGGATTCTTCCTGTTGAGCTTTTGATAACTTATTTTTTTTGGATAGCCAATATAAGAGTTGTTGTTTCCCCTTAAAAATGGTGATACAGAGGGTATGTTGACCTGATTTGATTTGGCAAGTTTTGTATTACTTAAGTAAAGCCCCTTAGATTGCTGTTTGTTCCCTATTTCCTGATTATGCTTAAACCTTGAAGCAGACTTGTAATAGTTTACCTCCGGATACTCTTTCTCAGGCGTTTTATTGGGTAGTTCTAAGCCATAATCACTTATATTGTTTCCAAATCCGACCTTGTAAGGCTCTGTGGCTCCAATCTTTTTTTGCACCTTGTACTTGATAAGTGCTTGAATATCTAATTTTCCCTCAGAATAACCACTAACCATAGGTTGCCCATTTACCCCCTTAAAATTTTTGAGCAAGCCATCACGCACGCTTGCATAATCCGGAATCTTATAATAAAACCCCAGTAAATGATTCCCATCTCGCCAGGATCCTGTTTGCTCATCAAAGTGACGAGTCAGATGCAGTTGTTGATACACCTTGTCCATTTTTGCTTTGTTTGCCTCCTCTATCTTAATAGGTTTTGCTAAATATTTTTCTTGCTTTTGACCAATCTTATTAAACGCCCTATCAGACAATGCAATAAGCCCTATCTTTACATTTTTCCCATGTGTACCTTGCATAACTTTTTTAATTAGTTTTGACAATTGGCTCCCAGAGAATGAACCATCATCTAAAAAAACTATGTCTTTTCCACTTCCCAAGTCTAATTTTAATCCAACGTTACTTTCCTTTATGCCTTTTTCCTGAACCCCTACAGGGATGATTTTTTCTGGGGCATTCCCTTCCATAAGTTTAACTTGTTTTAATACTCGTGCGGTTACCCAAAAATTACTTTTTCCTGGGCGTGATACGATCAAAGTGTAATCCTTTAGTTTCCCTAAACTTTTTGCTATTTCTTTAATTTTATTTTTGTATTCTTCTTTCGCCACAATTTTAAATCGCTTGAAATAATCCATTGCCTCCTTATTATCAGTCTTGAAACTTGAGTTTTTTTGCACATTTGCAAGCGTATCAAGCTTACTTGTCTCCAATAACGTCTTCTCTATGTACTTGTCCCACTTCTCAAAACCAAGGACAGTGTTTTTTTTATTATTCCGCTCCCTCATTTCTGTGAATGCTGTTTTAAACGCAGATGATAACAAGTTTTCTTGCTCTAACCACTGCTCTACAGACTCATACTCTTCCTTTGCTTCATTTGCCTCCTGAAGTTTCTTCGATAATTCTGGTAACAGCATATTTTTTACAAACTCATAACCTAAGTTATCCTTAAACGACAACCCCCTCTCATCTCTCCCCCGCACCGGGTTTCCATCCAACATCCCATACAAATTCAACTGCCCACTCTCAAATCTGATAGGGTCAGTCCGGTTCCAAATACCACTGCTCCCCTGAAGGTAGCGATAGCCATAGTAATGCAAACCTGTAGCATCCTGCTCCTGCCCAGAGTAGCCTAGTTCGCTTTTGGGTTCCACATCGGCTTCTATCACCTCCTGAGGCTCACCATAAGGCAAATAGCTGGCATAGCGAATCACATTGCCCGCTTCGTCTACTACCAACTCGTTGCTGTCGAGGTGGTTGAGAGCGTTGTAAGTAACTGTTTCTTCTCCAGTCAGTTCGTTTTTGGTGAGTGTGCCTACCTGCCCATGTCCATCTTTGATCCGGGTCACCGTCCAGCGGTGCTGGGTGGTGTAGCCCGTGCAGTGCTCGCCATCATAGCGTAGGTTCACGCCTTGGTAGCTCGCCCGTTTTTCTACCTGACCAATATACGCCACTGTTTCCAGGGCTATCAACACCCCCGCCGCATTCCAGGTACGGGTAGCGGGCGCGCACCCCTGGCTGGAGGTAGGTGTAATCTTCGCGCATCTTATAACCTCCTTGTTGCCATTCAATCCTGCCTATTTGCCCATCAGCACCATAGCATAACTGGTCGAGGGTATCGGTGCTCAGTTGGTTGCCTGCTTCGTCGTAAGTATAGAACCTTTGGCGGTTATTGCGTGCCCGCATGGGTTGGGTTCGCGCTTGTGTGGTCCCATTTTGGGTATGACGCAAGGCTAATAGGTTGGTGCTGGCATCGTAGGTGTAGGTTTGGCGATATGTGTTCATTTTTTCGTTTTTACAATTTTGAGGGTGTGCGCAATGTTGTTTGTACTCTCAATCCGCATCACAGATGCTCGTAACAAAAGGCACTCATTGCAAATGAGCGCCAGTTGGGATGACCTAAAAAAAAAGCTGTAGGAGCTTTTCTAACTTGGCTAATTCATCAGCACTCAAAGTCTCTGAATCAAATGTTTCCGAAATAGTCGTAAATACACTGACATCATTACAAAAATGACCGCGAAAATATTTTTGTACTAAAGAAGATAACTCTTTGCGAAAGTTTTTTTAAAATGTAAGCTCATTGTAATAGGTATTATAGCTTTTTAGTCGATACAATAATAACCTTTTGCAATGAATTGTGGGTATAATTAATTGAAATTCAATTTTTTATACCCTTTTTAATTTCTACAATTTAAAATCTTTTTTTCTGGCTCGTATGAACCCCCTTGACCCGGATAATTTCAATACAAAGGTTTTATTTTTGATATCATAATGCTGAATTTCCAATACCTCATCCTTGTTTATAACCAAGGCTTTGTTCCTAATGTAAGGACGAATTACCATATTCTTATCTTGTACCCGAGAGATCGTATTATCTCCATAGATTTGGTATAAGGCTGACTCTTTTAACTGAGCCTTTCTCCCCATATACCCGAAAAATCCACGATCTTCATGACGTTGGTGCTGGAGCGTTTGTGCAATATCGAGTTGCCTTAGTCGGGGGTTCATAAGCAGGGCTTTTGTCATCCAGTAATTGTTATTGGAGAGAGACATTTTGTACAAAAGTCTAAAATCTTTTTGGGTTAGTTTGCTTTTGTTTGGAATAACGTTTACCCTTCCACGAGACAAATGTGAGATAATCAATCTACTGTTCCTACTTTTGTTAAAAGGATCTGTGCCAAATTCAACCAATCGTCCATTTTTAAACAGCGAGTTCTTTTTTACCAGATCATCTTGACAAAGGTTCTTCATGATCCCAAGCCCAAGAGCGTTTTGTATATCACCTAATGTTTTGATTCTATCGAAAAAGTCCCGCCCCGCAGGGTTAGCACTGTGATTTGTTGCCAATATATATCGTTTCTCAAGGGTTGAACTCAAACTTGGCCTGGGACCATAAGAATGAGTCAGTCTAATGCGTCCATTGCCTATGTATAATGAGCCTATTTCAGCAACTCCTGTGTAGCCGTGGACAGATATTGAAGCAAAAGTGTAGTGTTTTGGATTGTCAAATAAATATGGCGCCGGATGGGTCTTCGTAAACAAGTGCTTACTTGTTTCTGCCATTCCAGGGTATCTCGATAACAACTCTATATTGACATGCTTCAAAGCATCATTGTAATGATTGACTTTAAAATCTGGGTATTTGGGCTGTTTTGAAAAGTTTTTCTTAGCTACATTAAGAGATTTTTCCGAGTTTTTCCAAAGCTGATATTTGTATTCAGTATCTTCATTCTCCAGCTTTTCCTTCCATAGCAATGCTTGTTTCTTATGATTTGAAAGTTTTTTCCAGTCTTGTATTTGATTTATGGTTTCAGACCTGCCTTTGGCTTCCCTATAATAACTATTCAATAGGTTTGTTTGCTTTACCTGTTGTGCTAACTTGTTTTTTTGGATTTGATACTTTTGTACTTTTTTCAAGAAAATCTGTATATGATCATTGGATTCTTGCATTTTTTGATGAACTACTGCCCTTTCATACCTTGTATATAGTCCAGCCGCAGCATAACTTAAATCCAACCCCTTCACAGGATTTCTAACGCTATTATTTCTTAAGGAGGGGTCATTTACAAAGTAATAATCATTAAAAGAACCAGTATATAGAGCAATTAGGTTGACCCAAGGATATCTTCCAAGGTGTTTCTTTACCAGTAGCAGTGCCTCACGCCCTTGGCGGAGTTTTTTAGGTGATTTTCTACGGATTATTTTAACTCTGCGCTCATTAGATGTTTGGGTAGATGATTGTGATTTTACATAAACCTTGATAAGACTATCGGCTATTTTATCCAATTTCAGACTTTCGATGTTTTGTAAACCATATATTTTAACTTCGTGCTCTTTCCAAACATTCAACTTACCTCTGATGCTTTCCGCCTTATTATGGTGTTGCCCCAAATCACCCCTTTTCAATATATAGTTTACCACGTGTTCCAACTTACGAAGATCTTGATCTAGCATCAACCCCATCTCATCTCTCCCCCGCACCGGGTTCCCCTCCAACATCCCATACAAATTCAACTGTCCACTCGCAAATCTGATAGGGTCGGCGCGGTTCCAAAGGCCACTGCTGCCCTGTAGGTAGCGATAACCGTAATAAAGCAATCCTGTAACATCCTGCTCCTGCCCCGAATAACCCAACTCGTTTTTAGATTCCGCATCGGCTTCTATCACCTCCTGAGGCTCACCATAAGGCAAATAACTGGCATAGCGGATCACATTACCGTTTTCATCTACTACCAACTCGTTGCTGTCGAGGTGGTTGAGAGCGTTGTAAGTAACTGTTTCTTCTCCAGTCAGTTCGTTTTTGGTGAGTGTGCCTACCTGCCCATGTCCATCTTTGATCCGGGTCACCGTCCAGCGGTGCTGGGTGGTGTAGCCTATACAGGTATCGCCATCGTAGCTCAGGTTTGCCCCTCGGTAGCTGGCCCGTTTTTCTACCTGACCAATATAAGTCGTAGTTTCCAAACCTACCAATACCCCCGCCGCATTCCAGGTGCGGGTGATTTTGCGGGCGCGCACCCCTGGCTGGAAGTAGGTGTAGTCTTCGCATAGACGATAACCTCCTTGTTGCCATTCAATCCTGCCTATTTGCCCATCAGCACCATAGCATAACTGGTCGAGGGTATCGGTGCGCAGTTGGTTGCCCGCTTCGTCGTAGGTATAGAGCCGTTGGCGGTTCGAGCGGGGCTGCACGGGTTGGGTTCGCTCTTGTGTACTCCCATTTTGGGTATGACGCAAGGCCAGCAAGTTGGTGCTGGCGTCGTAGGTGTAGTTTTGGGTATATGTGTTCATAAATCAAGTCATTCGTTTAATCTTTGGCTCCCTTAAATTGTGCCTGAGAAGTATCAGAGCTAGGGAGTTTTAATGAGGTTTGGGTATGTATTTTATTACCACCAAAATGGTGAATGGTTACACAAGAGCTTACCTTCATAAAATCTGAAGCTGATAAAGCAAAAAAGCCTTTTGTATTTTCTGACTCATCTAATTCCTCTATTTTATATTGCATCTTGGTCATATCACCTTGTCCGTTATTTGTTTGCTTGGGAACCGAATGTGCATGTGGATTACGTAACAAGACTGTGTCGCCTTGAATGCCTTGAATAGCATATAAGTGACTCTTGTAAAGCCCTTTTTTATTGCGAAAACCAAATAACGACCTAGTAGGCATAAAAGTAACAGTAAGTACTTTACCTGCTTCTGATGCCTTGCGTAAATCTTTAAATATTTTCTTTCCGTGAGCACTCTTATAACTCGGAAAACCAAACGCTCCTTCTTTAGTTATGTCTGATCTTCTGTATTTCCCTGCCAAAACTGTCATAAAAGCACCTGACCCCCAACTTCCCGCAGATGGTGTGCCCAACCCCGCAAAGGATAAATGTTTTTTGATTTTCTTGTCAGGGATGACATTCGTATTGAATCCGGTAAAACCGGCCACTACCCAGGCTTTTTCCAGGAGGCTTACCCAATCCCCTATGTGCTCTTGATGAAATTGTTTGTACAAATATGTCTTCTTAGATTTATCACTTATTACGCTGCCTCCAACCTGAGTCCGGCTAATGGTTACATATATGGGCTCCATGCCTTTGTTATAAAATCTGAGAGTAGCTTTACTATCTGTTAGTTTTACAAATATTGACCGTATAAACTGTGGGTTTAACTGTACCAAAGACGACAAGGCACCATAAGCATGACAAAAAGGTAAATTTGTTTGCTTAATGTTTTCAGGTTGCATGTTATGGGTCATTTGTTGCAATGAGTCACGTCCGCTGTTCGAAAATTTGTAATTGAAGTGTTGTTTTTTACGCAATTTAGACGGTTCCTGAGGTAGCCTTAGTTGATCAAAAATTCTATCCAAACGCACGATCCGCCTTCCAGCATACCCATCTTTAATTAAAGATTGTCTTATGTTATCCGAAAACTCAATGTCCAGGGTGCCCGCCAGTTTTTCGCTTCCTCCCAAAATCTGCCATCTTCTGTGGGGTGGAATGTTGACGCTTTTATTCGTTTGTAATAAATACTCAGGCAGAAAATGAATGATGCTTTCCGCCTTCAGGGCAATGTATTTTTTACCGTGGGTCTGAACCAACCCAACTGCCTGCGCATCCAAGTTTCCAGTGGCAAGCATATGTTGTAATTTTTTTTCAAAGGCAACACTTGACTTCTTGCCTGGCTTAAGTTCTTTTGCAATTTTAAGCATTTTTCCAGCAAAATCTTTTACCTGCAATTTGCGATGGTTGATTTGCATGGTATCCAACAATTGTCCGTCCAGCTGAGGTATTACATACTTCCCATCAGGGTAACTTCGTTTTTTATTCTTTTTAATCCTTTTTAGCCGCTTCCTTATTTTTTTTAACCTGTAGTCGTCGTGCCCCAGTTGTAAAGCCAACTCCTCGGCTTCATCCAATGGGGCTAAAGTACCTGTAAGTGCTCCTTGTATCACAGAAAAGTCAGACTCACTTCCTGGCTGTGAAAAATACCTCCATACCCCTTTCAATATATCAATCCTATCGCTTATTGGCATGCTTTCATACCTCTGCTCTCCCAAAGTCTCACGCATTAATGCCTGAATAAAAACAAGCAACCGTTGTCTGCTGCTTAAGCCCATCTCATCCCTCCCACTCACTGGGTTTCCATCCAACATCCCATACAAATTCAACTGCCCACTCTCAAATCTGATGGGGTCGGCGCGGTTCCAGAGACCGCTTTCGCCCTGTAGGTAACGATAGCCATAGTAATACAAACCTGTGGCATCCTGTTCCTGCCCAGAGTAGCCCAGTTCGTTTGTGGGTTCCGCATCGGCTTCTATCACCTCCTGAGGCTCACCATAAGGCAGGTAGCTAGTGTAGCGAATGAGGTTACCCGCTTCGTCTACCTCCAACTCATTGCTGTCGAGGTGGTTGAGGGCGTTGTAAGTCACAGTTTCTTCTCCAGTGAGTTCATTTTTAGTAATTTTTCCCACCTGCCCATGTCCATCCTTGATCCGGGTCACCGTCCAGCGGTGCTGGGTGGTGTAGCCCGTGCAGTGCTCGCCATCATAGCGTAGGTTCACGCCTTGGTAGCTCGCCCGTTTTTCTACCTGACCAATATACGCCACTGTTTCCAGGGCTATCAACACCCCCGCCGCATTCCAGGTACGGGTAATCTTGCGGGCGCGCACCCCTGGCTGGAGGTAGGTGTAATCTTCGCGCATCTTATAACCTCCTTGTTGCCATTCAATACTGCCTATTTGCCCATCAGCACCATAGCATAACTGGTCGAGGGTATCGGTGCGCAGTTGGTTGCCCGCTTCGTCGTAGGTATAGAGCCTTTGGCGGTTATTGCGTGCCCGCATGGGTTGGGTTCGCGCTTGTGTGGTCCCATTTTGGGTATGACGCAAGGCTAATAGGTTGGTGCTGGCATCGTAGGTGTAGTTTTGTTGGTATATAAGCATGTAAGAATATTGATAAAGGTAAATACTGGATAGTCTAACTTGCCTGCCTGCCAGTTAATTATTATTGGGGGCTAATGTAGGCAAAAGGGGGGCAGAATAAGGTATAAGAAGCAGGACTAAAGTTAGACCTTTTCTTTTGGACAGTCTTGGAACGTCGATAATGCTGGCACACCTGCCCGTGAACCCAACAAAAAAGCCAGCTGTCAATTTTAGGACGCACGCGGGGTACACGAAGTAATCGTAGACCAAGAGTTTGTTACCTGATATAGAGATTATACCAAGTCTGTAATGCTGTTCTTTAATAGCGTCTTTTTTGTCTTTGACTGCTTTCCCTTGAAAGAGATTAGCTTTTCATGTGCCCCCAAATGATGTACAGTGATGCGTCTAGCCCATTTAATAAACTGCGCTTTTGACAACACAAACAGCCCCTGAGTATTGAGGCTCGTATCCTTTTTGCCATCCAGCTGATATTTCATTTTTTCCATATCACCCATACCATTGCTAACCTGCTTTGGTATATTTTGATCATGAGGGTTTCGTACCAAAACTGAATCACCTACTATACCATATACACTGTACCTATGCGCCTCCACTAAGCTTCCCATTTTCCCATGCCTTCTAATTTTAATAGGAAATTTGAATTTTGGCACAAAACCTGTAGTGAGAATCATCCCTTGCTGGCTATACTTACGTAAAAAATCGAAATCTTTTACGTTATTCTTCTGCTTCTTTTTAAGCCCATGCTCATACAAACTCAACGTATACCCAAGCTCAGGTTGCCCCATCAAGACCTCCATAAATTTTGAGGAGCCTACCGATCCATCTGGAGTAAACAATCCACTTTTGCTTAGATGCTTCTGTATCTTTTCATCCTTTACCATTGTTGTACTAAATCCAGTGAACCCTGCTACAGCCCAGGCTTTTTCTATCATCCGCACCCATTGACGTCTATGGCTAACCCCTTGATCAAAACGCTCCATTTTTAAGTGTTTTCCATCTAAGTCTACAAATTGTCCTGATACATTAGTCCGGTCTATGGTAATGTATACTGGCTCGTTTCCCTTGTTAAAAAACCTTAAAGTAGCACTTTCCTCTGTAATTCTTACAAATACTGAACGCACAAACAATTCGTTTAACTGCACTAAACTACTTAACCCAGCATATGCATGGCAGAAGGGAGATTTTTCTTGCACAACGTCATTTGGCTCTAGGCGAAGCAGCACCTTGTGTACTGGCTCATAGTCCTTATGAACATTGTCCTGCTTTGTGAATCTATACGAATAATGCTCCTCATTTTTTAGTATATTCCCCCTACGCCGTTTTACTTGGGAAAACACATCATCCTTGCGTTTAAGAGCCGTGCCAGCATAATCATTTTCAATCAATGCTCTACGTATATGATCAGAAAACTCCACCCCCAATGTTCCAGCCATCTTCTCGGCTTCCGCAAGAATTTTCTGTCTCATTAGCTTATTAATGCTCTGAGGTTTCCCCTTTCGCAATAGGTATTCTGGCAATGCATTTATAATCATCTCTGAATGCAAGGCATAATATTTCCGTTTCCCCACCCCAAATATCTTTGTTGCCTGCGAATCAAGCTTCCCTGTCTTTATTATCTCTGCTAAGTCATCTTCTAGTTTTCTTTGTACGAATGTTCCCTTTTTTTTGCCTCTAATCCAATACCAGTAATCAGGGTTTGGTATGTCAAGCCTCTTCATTATATTCAACATGACACGGGCAGAGTCTCTGGTAAACCTCATCTGGTGATTTTTCTGCATATTTATCAACACCTTTCGGGGGAGCTGTGGACGATAATAATCTTTATCATTTTTTGGTTTTTCCTTTTCCAGTTTATAGTCCCTCAAATCCCAGCCAAACTTATACAAACCCAAGCCCTTTTCAACAAAAAAATCAGACACATATCGTCCAATCAATTCTGGAAACGCTGGTTGATTGAAACCAAGCTTCTTAAAATCTTGGTTCTCCACAAACATGAGTGATAACACACGCCACAAAAGTTCATGCTTTAGTGACCCACCTGCGGCTTCATACAACTGATTGTTTGACATTTCGCGCATATACCCCTGCAGGAGAGCTAACATTAATTGTTGAGGACCAAGCCCCCTCTCATCTCTCCCCCGCACCGGGTTGCCCTCCAACATCCCATACAAATTCAACTGCCCACTCTCAAATCGGATAGGGTCGGCCCGGTTCCAAAGGCCACTGCTGCCCTGAAGGTAGCGATAACCATAATAATGCAAGCCCGTGGCATCCTGTTCCTGCCCAGAGTAACCTAATTCGCTGCTTTTCCCGTCACTGGCTTCTATTACTTCCTGAGTTTCGCCATAAGGCAAATAGCTGGCATAGCGAATCACATTGCCCGCTTCGTCTACTGCCAACTCGTTGCTATCGAGGTGGTTCAAGGCATGATAAGTCACAGTTTCTTCGCCTGTCTCCTCATTTTTGGTGAGCGTGCCTACCTGCCCATGTCCATCTTTGATCCGGGTCACCGTCCAGCGGTGCTGGGTGGTGTAGCCTATACAGGTATCGCCATCGTAGCTCAGGTTTGCCCCTCGGTAGCTGGCTCGTTTTTCTACCTGACCAATATAAGTCGTAGTTTCCAAACCTACCAATACCCCCGCCGCATTCCAGGTACGGGTAATCTTGCGGGCGCGCACCCCTGGCTGGAGGTAGGTGTAATCTTCGCGCATCTTATAACCTCCTTGTTGCCATTCAATACTGCATATTTGCCCATCAGCACCATAACATAGCTGGTCGAGGGTATCGGTGCTCAGTTGGTTGCCTGCTTCGTCGTAAGTATAGAGCCTTTGGCGGTTATTGCGTGCCCGCACGGGTTGGGTTCGCGCTTGTGTGGTCCCATTTTGGGTATGACGCAAGGCTAATAGGTTGGTGCTGGCATCGTAGCGGTAGTTTTGTTGGTAAGTAGTCATATCGGTATTATTGATGAGCATAAGTTATGTATGCGTTTACCTGTCGGGTTATATTTATAGGCAATGTAGGCAAAAGTGGGGTAGAATAAACTGTGGGCAATAAGATCAAAAGTGGACCTACTCTAAACGGCATTAGAATATACCATCAACAAAGGCACACAGGTAAAAAACATACTCGATGCTTTAGTGGCAACACTACCTCAGGCAGGCGACGCAGCTGTCCTGAATTATTTTTTTGATCAACATAGTTGAGACAAAAGCCACCTTGGCTCTTAATTGCCAAGGTGTTTACTTCCAATCATTTGGTCCATTTTTATCTTGTGAGGCCACTTGATCTGGCTAATATCCACAGCGCCTCCACTGTTAACACCTCCACCCTGATGTTTCTTGGGTGGACACAGTCTTTGACGGTATTTAAGGTATTCATTGAGTCGCACGACTTGGCGGTTAAGTCGAACGAGTTGACTATGGTCTTGAAGTTTTTTACGCATATCGTTTACAAAATACTCAGGTATTTGGTATAGTAGCGTATAACGATGGTTTTTAGGTGTATTGATGTTGCCTTGGAAGCCAGGTAATGCAGTACGAAAATAAAACTTGGCAATGTTGGGTACCCCCTGTAGTCTGTGTATCTTTCGGTTGGGAGTAAAAACAGCTATGTCAGAATCTATGTTCATGACTGCATGCTCAAGGGGCAATAATGATACATGTCTGATGTTTTCTAACCGTTCCAATAACAATTGTTCAGCTAGTCTTTTTTGTTCTGAGAGCATTTTCTTTGCCCTTATGTATCCTAGAGCCAGTTTTTTGGCTTTTGCTTTTTCCTTCTTATCTTTTGTGTTAACGTAAGTATTCATATTGTTGAATTGATGATCTACTAACCTCCCCTGCACCAACTCAAGTTGCTGGTACTTTACCTTTGCAATTACATAGTCTTGAAAGTACCGACCCAATAACTGCTCATGCTTGTCTAGGTTTTTGGTATTGTTTAACCAAGCTTTGAAGTGGTGTAGCTCTTTGGTGCCTGCCTTGCTTGCCAAAAAGTCAAAAAAGGAAGTTTGGTTACCATGCCTTATCACCGAGAAAGGAGAACTAAGGGTATTCTCTGGGGAACGCCAGGTTTGTTGCACTTGCTCCCAGCGGCCAGTATGCTTGTGCTTATATTGTTTGCTTGCTTGCGCTAATAAAACCCGATTTAGCTTCTCCAAAGGTTGGGTATCACTGGCTTTCTTGTGCTTAAGAAATGCATCATGCATATCATAGTCTCCAGTATACACCGTCTTAATCAGTGTTTCCTTTGAAATAGGAGATTGGTAGTAAGCATTATCATAATTAGGGTCTTTGCCCTCACTCGAGGGGTGGTAGGTTTGGGCAAAATCAAGGGAGGGTTTTTTCGTGTTGGTAAATGGAACCACTACGTTATGCTTTTGTAGAGGGTCAAAAGCCCATACCCCTTTAATGCCTTGGTCATTCATGCCGTGCGATACTAACCCCAAGTACCTTTCATAATTGTCTTTTTCAAGTCCAAATTTATTCAAAGACTTGGGTTTAATAGATTTTTCCAGAACTTCATGTCCCTTGGCTGGGTTGCCAAGTGCCAACCTTTTTAGGGAATATTTACCAGTATTACGCACAGAAACTATCTGATCACGCAGCCTGTTGCGCAATATTACTGCATGTTCTTTTAACATAAAACCAGCCTCATCCGCTTGCTCAGGAGTAAGCTCAGTAACCCGCCCTGGCACGTGGAGTTTGTATACATTACTTTTTAGTATAAGCGCAAACAACTTATTCATTGCTGCTCCCCTTACAGTTTCCATCAGGTAGTGTTCCAGCATATCCAGGGGCATTCTTGGTGTCTGATTTACATCATAGTAATTTCCCAAAGCTTTCTTATAACTCTCCTCTGCTTTAGACTGTTTCACAAAGCCAGACAACAGCAATTGCCAATTTATCAACCCCATCTCATCTCTCCCCCGCACCGGATTCCCCTCCAACATCCCATACAAATTCCACTGCCCACTCGCAAATCTGATAGGGTCGGCGCGGTTCCAAAGGCCACTGCTGCCTTGTAGGTAACGGTAGCCATAATAATACAACCCAGTGGCATCTTGCTCTTGCCCAGAGTAGCCCAACTCGCTTTTAGCATCCTCACTCGCCTCTAGCACTTCTTGGGTTTCGCCATAAGGCAAATAGCTGGCATAGCGAATGACATTGCCCGCTTCGTCTACCACCAACTCGTTGCTATCGAGGTGGTTCAGGGCATGGTAACTCACCGTTTCTTCGCCTGTCTCCTCATTTTTAGTAAGCGTGCCCACTTGTCCGTGCCCCTCCTTGATCCGGGTCACTGTCCAGCGGTGTTGGGTGGTGTAGCCTGTACAAGTATCGCCATCGTAGCTCAGGTTTGCCCCTCGGTAGCTGGCCCGTTTTTCTACCTGACCAATATAAGTCGTAGTTTCCAAACCTACCAATACCCCCGCCGCATTCCAGGTACGGGTGATCTTGCGCGCTCGCACCCCCGGCTGGAGGTAGGTGTAGTCTTCGCGCATCTTATAACCACCCTGTTGCCACTCGATGCTGCATACTTGCCCATCGGCGCCATAGCACAACTGGTCCAAGGCATCGGTACGCAGTTGGTTGCCTGCTTCGTCGTAGGTATAGAGCCGCTGGCGGTTATTGCGAGCCCGCACTGGTTGGGTTCGCTCTTGCGTAGTCCCATTTTGGCTATGACGCCAGGCCAATAGGTTGGTGCTGGCGTCGTAGGTGTAGGCTTCTTCGTATGTAATCATATTCGCATTGTTGATGAGAGCAGATATTGGATAGTCTATAGCATGAGCAAATTCATCTTTAGTGAATGTGTTTTTGTTTTATATTGCTGTTCTTTATGGTAGTTATCCACAATCTTCTTTGAAAATGCAGCGAAACCATCGAAATCATAAATGAAGTACCCTTCCTTGAGGGTCTGCTTAAAGGGCTTAACTTTATCAATGTTAAATTTTTCATCTGGCTTAGAAAGATGGGTCGAAAGCTTGTCCATCTCTAGGAATAATGTCACATAACCTCCCAAGTTTGTCAGCTTCGGACGATTTTTGTATTTATTTTTTTCATTTTCAAAATACCCTGGAAATACGATAGCATTGTTATTGTTATGCAAGTGATTCTTAAAACGTTTCGCAAAAATATTTAAACGAATTGTGCTATCTTCCAAAAATCGCATATTCCATACCCTATCCTGAATAGTTTGGTATTGCTCTACCTTTTGACTCAAGGCAAAGTATTTATCTGGTATTGATCTATCTATCAAAGTGAGACTTGAAATATCATCTGTCCGAATAAATACCTCCAATGGATCATCCTTATCAATTCCAGGAAGCTCTTTTAATTTTGCCCAAGCATTCGTCGTAAATTTTCTTATTGCAGGTATGTGGGTTGCTACAATACTTCCCCTATCTGAGTATTTTCGGCTCTTGATGAGTTCGTAAAGGGCAAGGTGAGGAGCACGAAGCGTAGCATCCACATCAAATTTTTCCCCAAAAAAGTGTAGAAACTGCTTGGTTGGGCTCTTATAACCTTTTGCCAAACTACCTATATATGTTAGCTGATAGTCATAGCTACCTGTTTTCATAAAGGAATACACCACCTTCTGCCTTTTTGCCCACACTTTCAATTCCTTTTGCGCTACCTTCCAATGCTTCTCCAAAATCTCATTTACTGACTGCATGTTTTTTTTCCACGAAATATTCCATAACTCTTTGCCCCTCACATGTGCAGTATCCTTCTTGAAATTATCAGGCACAGGCCCCATAATTTTAGACAGTATTTCATTTTCCTTCGCCTTAGCTTCTTTCTCCACTTTTTTCATCTTCTGGAAATATCTAGCCCGAATATACTTCACATCAAGTGTGATAGAAAAATCTCGCATCTCGGTTTTGTATGCTTTGGATGCCTTCTTAATTTTATCTCCAAAAACCAAAACATCCTTCATATTAATATTTTTCTGTTTGTCATCATCGCCGTGAAGCATAGAGTCAAGATATAGATAGGTATAATGCAATTGGTGGATCGCTAACCGAACAGGTTGATAGATTGGTACATCCTCAGGGCGAACATTGCCCTCTTCCTCTGTTGGTCGCCAAATACCGTGATCATAGTCTATATCTTCTTTTCTTATTCCAGAACCCTTTGAATCCCCGTTACTCCAGGACTTAATCGTGTCAGGATCTATTACAATGTTACGGTTAAAGTGTCCAAACATCTCGACTATTAGCGTGCTGCTAGGTTTTACTAGACCTGTTTTAACACTATATTTTGGTGGCGCCAACCCCCACAAATCCCTCCCCCGCACTGGATTGCCCTCCAGCATCCCATACAAATTCAACTGCCCACTCTCAAATCTGATAGGGTCGGCGCGGTTCCAAAGACCACTCCTGCCTTGTAGGTAACGATAGCCATAATAATACAAACCCGTGGCATCTTGCTCTTGCCCCGAGTAGCCCAACTCGCTTTTGGCATCCTCACTTGCCTCTAGCACCTCTTGGGTTTCGCCATAAGGCAAATAACTGGCATAACGAATGACATTGCCTGCTTCATCTACCACCAACTCATTGCTATCGAGGTGGTTCAGGGCGTTGTAAGTCACAGTTTCTTCGCCTGTCTCCTCATTTTTGGTGAGCACACCCACCTGCCCATGTCCATCTTTGATTCGGGTCACTGTCCAGCGGTGGTGGGTGGTGTAGCCCGTGCAAGTGTCGCCATCGTAGCTCAGGTTTGCTCCTCGGTAGCTGGTCCGTTTTTCTACCTGCCCAACGTAAGCCGCCGTTTCCAAGGCTATCAACACCCCCGCCGCATTCCAGGTACGGGTGATCTTACGCGCCCGTACCCCTGGCTGGAGGTAGGTGTAGTCTTCGCGCAGGCGATAGCCTCCTTGTTGCCACTCGATGCTGCACAGTTGCCCATCGGCACCATAGTGGAGGGCATCCAAGGTATCAGTGCGCAGTTGATTGCCCGCTTCGTCGTAAGTATAGAGCCGTTGGCGGTTATTGCGTGCCCGCACGGGTTGGACTCGCTTTTGTGTTTTACCACCTTGGCTATGACGCAAAGCCAACAGGTTGGTGCCAGCGTCGTAGGTGTAGTTCTCTTGGTATGTAATCATAGAAGTATTGTTGATGAAGGCAGGGCATTAGATAATTTACTTAAACCCGCTGCCATATAGTTGTTGATAAAGGTTCAATGTAGGAAAATGTGAAGTAAAATAAACGGTGGGCAATAAGACTAAAAGTAGACCTTTTCTCTAGGAGAGCTTTTATGAGGGTGTTTGAGGAGGAGAGTGGGCAAAACCCCACTCTTCTAATTAAAAGATAAACTGACACAGTTCAATGAACGCTCTCCCTGATGACACTTCTCAGGTTATTTATCTGTTTGTTTACATGCTTCAATACTCCGCAGTGATTTTAGTCAAAATTGGTTGCTGGTTATCAGTTATTTATGAATTTAAAAACTATTTAATTGGGTGTTTAGGCGTAAAACCGAAACCCTTTTAAAAATAAAGTAGGCAAACAACTTTAGTATAAACTACTGATTAACTTCGTTGAGCTTGCCGTAGCAGAGCTACAGGCTCGGTTTACAGGGCTTAATAAGGAAACATTTACTCGAATCAGCTATGGACTACGGACTAAATGCTATGGACTATTGCATGCTTTGTATAGTCATGGAGTAGTTTTTTACGTGTTTCCTTCGTGCTATAACTTTCAGGTTTTTTAGTGTATATATATTTCAAGTGCCCTTCAAAACACTTAAAACAGCCGGGTTGCAGGCTTACCTGCAACCCGGCCAAAAACCCCTCCACAACTTTACCCGCAAACTGACCCGGCTTTATGAGCAAAATGCGACCCCAAGGCCGCATTGGGCAGTATGTAAGGCATTGGTGGCGGTGGCCAAACGCAGGAATCTCACCTCCAGTTATAGTTTGCCTCTTCAACTTGCGTGATTCCCATGGATAAAACACATCGCTTGGCTTGCCAATGATCAGTTGTTCAAAATACGGGAACTATTGTCCTTGAGTCACATTATGACCTTGACCACGTACACACTTATAAGAAAAGTTTTGATTTATTTGTTGTGGTGGCGCTTGGGTTTGTTGATCATTAGAGTATGGCTGATAACGTGACTGGTACGCAGGTTTAGGCATCGGATGTTGATAATAATGGTAGAAGTAAGCCTGCCTTCGGGAGATATTGTTGTTGTTGTTGTTGTTGTTGTTGTTGTTGTTGTTGTTGTTGTTGTTGTTGTAGTTGTAGTTGTTGTAGTTGTAGTAGTTGTTGTTGTTGTTGTTGTAGTTGTTGTTGTAGTTGTTGTTGTTGTTGTAGTTGTTGTTGTTGTTGTTGTTGTTGTTGTTGTTGTTGTTGTTGTTGTTGTTGTTGTAGTTGTTGTTGTAGTTGTTGTTGTTGTTGTTGTAGTTGTTGTTGTTGTTGTTGTTGTTGTTGTTGTTGTTGTAGTTGTAGTTGTTGTTGTAGTTGTAGTTGTAGTTGTTGTTGTGATGGTGAGGGTTATTTGATTTTCTTATGGAACGAGTATGATTTTTTGGCTGATAATTGGTAAAAAAATCCAAGGTATTTTTCTCCTTCAAATAGTCATATAGAAGGTTATTCACTTTTTCCGGTTTCTCCTCTTTCTTGAATTGTAATTGTAGACCGATGACTTTCTTTTGCAACTCATACAGTTGTTTAGCATCCATTTTAAATGGGAACAACTTCCCTCTTGATATATGTACTTGGTTTAGTGTCTTGGGAAAGTCCTTGAAATAGTGTAGTTCAACAAAGCGTTTGCCAAATGCTTTCTGTAATTGGTTGGGATTGTTAGCTCGAAAGGGGGTAAGTTTATGTTCTGTCTTCAGAAAATTGTAGTCCTTATAGCTTGGCATTTCCTTGCGATGCTTCTTATGATAATCCTCGAATACTTTTTTGCGTTTGTTTTCCAAATTATCATCATTTCCCAAATATGCAAATTTGGTCGCTACCTTATATATTTTTTTCTGATCGGGTTTACTTTTTTTGTTTGCCCCTTGACCATCACTCCATTGATTGTATTCATTCTTTTTCACCACCCCTTTTTTATGGATATAATGGCTATATTTAAGCTCTTTATTTTTATAATAGTCTTCATTTGCTTTGTTTAATACCAATTTCATTCTACCTGTGGGCATACCACTTTGGCGATCAATAAAATAGATGCTTCCAACAATCAGCTTTCCTTGCTTGTCTTTACTTACGGAGGCTAATGTAAGGGTATTATCTTGGTTACATTTACTCATCTCCCAAAGTATATGAATAGCAGGGTTTCTAGACAATATATAATCTTCAATGGTTCCCTTAACTGCACCTTCAGCTCCTTTGGTGGCCCATTGATTCAAGCGTTTCAAAAGTTCTTTTTTCTTTCTGTAATTATCACTTTTGACACCCACTAATACCGATAGCTTCTTAAGAAATTTTTCATCTATGTCCAACCCTGCAACAAATTTAGCCATATCTTTTACTTCTTGATCAGTGCTCTCTTTAAAAACTTTACCAAGCCCCATCTCATCCCTCCCACTCACTGGGTTCCCCGCCAACATGCCGTACAAATTCAACTGTCCACTCGCAAATCTGATAGGGTCGGCGCGGTTCCAAAGACCACTCCTGCCTTGTAGGTAACGGTAGCCATAGTAATACAACCCCGTGGCATCTTGCTCCTGCCCAGAGTAGCCTAGTTCGTTTTTGGGTTCCTCACTGGCTTCTATCACCTCCTGAGGTTCGCCGTAAGGCAAATAACTGGCATAGCGAATGACATTGCCCGCTTCGTCTACCACCAACTCGTTGCTATCGAGGTAGTTCAGGGCGTTGTAGGTCACGGTTTCTTCTCCGGTCAGCTCGTTTTTAATGAGCATGCCCACCTGCCCGTGCCCGTCTTTGATTCGGGTCACTGTCCAGCGGTGCTGGGTGGTGTAGCCCAGGCAGTGCTCGCCATCATAGCTCAGGTTCGCCCCTTGGTAGCTGGTCCGTTTTTCTACCTGACCAATATACGCCACTGTTTCCAAGGCTATCAACACCCCCGCCGCATTCCAGGTGCGGGTAACCTTGCGGGCGCGTACTCCAGGCTGAAGGTAGGTGTAGTCTTCACGCAGGTGATAGCCTCCTTGTTGCCACTCGATGCTGCATATTTGCCCATCAGCACCATAACGTAGCGCATCCAAGGCATTGGTACGTAGTTGGTTGCCTGCCTCGTCGTAAGTATAGAGCCGTTGGCGGTTGTTGCTGGTCCGCACGGGTTGGGTTCGCTCTTGGGTAGTCCCGTTTTGGGTATGACGCAAAGCCAACAGGTTGGTGCTGGCGTCGTAGCGGTAGTTTTCTTGGTAAGTAGTCATATCAATGTTTTTGATGAAGGCAGATATTAAATCATTTATCTTAAACCCGCTGCCATATAGTTGTTTATAAAGGTTCAATGTAGGAAAATGTGAAGTAGGGTAAACGGTGGGCAATAAGACTAAAAGTAGACCTTTTCTCTAGGAGAGCTTTTATGAGGGTGTTTGAGGAGGAGAGTAGGGCTTTAGCATACAATAGTCCATAGTATTTAGTCGATAGTCCATAGCTGATTCGAGTAAATGTTCACCTTGTTAAATACTGTAAAC